>VXME01000035.1 GCA_009861545.1 Acidobacteriota bacterium
GCCCCCCCCCGCCGCGCGGCGGCGGGCCTCCCCCCCCGCCGCGGCCGGTGCCTACGGCGCGGGGGCGCCGGCCGCCGCCGCGGGCGCCGCGGCAGCCGGCGCACCGAGACCCGCCGCCGCCCGCCGCGCGTGACGCCGCTGCTCGCGGCTCTGCCGCTGCTCGCGGGCGCGCCCCGCCTTCCGCAGGTCCTCGTCCACGCGCACGATGAGATGCCGCAGAAGCTGCTCCATCACCCGCAGGCGCCGGTCCAGCTCGGTCACCAGCGTGCCCGGACCGGTGACCAACTCGATGACGTAGGTCCCCTCGCGGTGGCGGTCGATCTCGTACGCCAGTCGCCGGCGTCCCCAGTTGTCGGTCTTGTCGATGTTGCCGCCCAACTGCCCGACGATCTCGGCAATCCGTTCGTGCAGCTCGGTGACCCCCTCCTCGGTAATCTCCGGGCTGACGACGTACACAACCTCGTACTGTCGCGTCTCGCTCATTGGTCTCCCTTCGGACTCGGCGGCCGCCGGGACACGGCGGCAAGGAGCCTCGCGGCCTCAATTGAACCGGTTCATCATCCTGTCGATGCCGTCCTCGACGAACGTCTCGACGGCGTCGGCGGCACGCTCGACGGCCGCCTCCATCTCCTCCTGCTCGTCCGCGCCGAACCGCGCCAGCACGTGGGCGGTCAGCGACCGCCGCGTGTCGCCCCGGCCCACCCCGATCCGCAACCTGGCGAAATCGCCGGTGCCCAGAGCCGCGATGATCGAGGCGAACCCGTTGTGGCCGCCGTCCGACCCGTTCTTCCGGCCACGCAGCCGCCCCAGCGGCAGATTGACGTCGTCCGCCACCACGAGCAGCGCCTCCGGCTCGATCCGGAAGTAGTGGCGCAACGCCTGCACCGCCCCGCCGCTCCGGTTCATGTAGGTGAGCGGCTTGGCTAGCATCACGCGGGCGCCGGGCCCGCGCTGCCGCGCCAGGACCGCGTCGGCCGGCGCGCTTTCGAAGCCCAGGTCGAGGCGCCGGGCCAGCACGTCGATCACCTCGAAGCCGACGTTGTGGCGCGTCCCGCGGTACTGCGCGCCCGGATTGCCGAGGCCGACTATCAACCGCACGCGGCCTCCATTCCCGACCCGCGCCACCTAGTCTGCTGCGTCGCCTCCCTCGGCCTCGCCCTCGGCGCCTTCCGCCTCCGCCTCGGTCTCCTCCTCCTCGTCCTCGTCGGCACCGGTCTTGGCCGTGGTCACGTGCACGAGCAGCGTGTCGCGGTCGCTCACCGGCGTCCAGTCCGCTCCCTCGGCCACGTCGCGGACCCGCACGCCGTCGCCGATCATCAGGTCGCTGACGTCGACGTCGACGTGCTCCGGGATCTCGGCCGGCATGCACTCGATCTGGAACTCCCGCGTGACGAAGTCGAGCAGCCCGCCCTGCTGCTTGACGCCGGCCGCCTCGCCGTGGAGCGTCACCGGCACCGTGACGATGATCGCCTTGTCCATCGCCAGGTGGAACAAGTCGACGTGCAGCAGGGCGTCCGTGACCGGATCGTGCTGGATGTCCTTGATCAGCACCTTGCCGGAATCGCTGCCGTCCACCTGCAGATCGACGAGCGTGTTGACGCCCGACTCCGAGTGCAGGATGCGCATCACCGCCTTCGGATCGACGTCGACGGCCACGCTCTCCACCGGCGCCTTGCCGTACACGACGGCAGGCAACCGTCCCGTGCGCCGCAGCCGGCGCGCCTCGTTCTTGCCGCGCGTCTGCCGGGTGGCGGCGACCAAAGTGGCTTGCATCTTTCTCTCTTCTCCTACACGAACAGCGACGACACCGACGTCTCCTGGTGAATGCTCTGGATGGCCCGGCCGAGCAGCCCCGCGACCGACAGCACCCGGACCTTCTCGGACCGCTCGAACGCCGGGCGCAGGGGAATCGTGTTGGTCACGATGAGCTTCTCGAGCGGGGAATCCTCCACCCGCTCCAACGCGGGTCCCGAGAGCACGCCGTGCACCGCGCAGGCCATGATCTCGGCGGCGCCGCTCTCCTCGAGCGCCCGCGACGACTGCTGCAACGTTCCCGCCGTGTCGACGATGTCGTCCAGGAGCACGCACACGCGGCCCCGGACCTCGCCGACGACGTGCATCACCTCGGCGTGTCCGTCCTCGGACCGGCGCTTGTCGATGATCGCCAGATCGGCGTCCAGCCGCTTGGCGTAGGCGCGCGCCCGCTCCACGCCGCCGGCGTCGGGCGACACGATCGTCACGTGGCCCCGGTAGCCGGCGCGCGTCAGGTAGTCGATGAATACCGGCGTCGCGAACAGGTGATCGACCGGGATGTCGAAGAACCCCTGGATCTGCGCCTTGTGCAGGTCCATCGTCAGCACGCGGTTGGCGCCCGCCGCGCTCACCAGGTTGGCGACCAGCTTCGCCGAGATCGGCACCCGCGGCTTGTCCTTGCGGTCCTGGCGGGCGTAGCCGTAGTACGGCATCACCGCGGTGATGCGGGCCGCCGAAGACCGCCGGAAGGCGTCGATCATCACGCACAACTCGACCAGATGCTGATCCACCGGGGTGCACGTCGGCTGCACCACGAACACGTCGGTGCCGCGGATGTTCTCGTCGATCTGAAACGACACCTCGGTGTCGGAGAAGCGCCGTAGCGCCGCGCGGCCCATCGGCACCCCGAGTACGCCGGCGATCTCCTCCGCCAGCGCCGCATGGGCACTGCCCGCGAACAGCTTCAGATCTCCGTTGTGAGTCGGCACGGTTCCTGGTCAGCGCCGCGTTTCTGCGCCCTTGTTGCGTCTCCCGCGGGTGGCTGGGGCGGAAGGATTCGAACCTTCGAATACGGGATCCAAAGTCCCGCGCCTTACCGCTTGGCCACGCCCCATCGGTAGCAGCCCGCGGCGCTCGCCGCACGCGCCGCCACGCGGGCGGACGCACGGAGACGTCCGGCGCGCAAGGCGCGAGCGGGGAGTTTAGTCGATGCGGGCGACGGCGGCAAGACGCGCGCAGGCTACGGCGTCGATGGTGCGGGTCAACAGCACCCCGCCGGCCGCGGCGCCGGGCGCGCGCAGCGCACGGCGGGCTTCCAGCGCCCGCGCGCGCGACGCGAAGAGGCCGAAGACCACCGAGCCGCTGCCGGTCAGCGCGGCGCAGAGGGCCCCTGCGGCGCGCAGGCGGGCGTTCAGCGCGCCGATCTCCGCATGCCGCCGCGCGACCGGCGCCTCCAGGTCGTTGCGCAGCCGCCCGAGATCGCGGCGCCCCCCGCCCGGCGCCCCGGCCCCCCCGCGCGCGCCGGCGGCGGCTTCGGGCGCGTCCAGATCCCACCAGCGGTAGGCGTCCGCCGTCGAGACGCCGAATCCGGGCGCGGCCAGCACCACCCAGTAACCCGCCGCCGACCGCAGCCGGCGCAGCCGCTCGCCCCGGCCCGTCGCCAGCACCGTGCCGCCGCGCAGGAAGAACGGCACGTCCGATCCGACATCCGCGGCGACTCCCTCCAGCCACCGTGCGCTCGCCGACGGCGCCCACCACAGCCGCAAGGCCCGCAGCGCGGACGCCGCGTCGCTGCTCGCGCCGCCGAGCCCCGCCGCGGCCGGAACGCGCTTGCGAATCGACACGCCGACCCCGTCCGGGTCTCCCCGCCGCCCCACGGCGCGCCAGAGCGCCGCCGCGGCGGTCCAGACCAGATTGCCCCTATCCGCGGGGACCCAGGGCGCGGCGGAGCGGACCGTCAACGGACCGCGCCGCGGGGCGATCGAAAGGGTGTCGTGCAGCGCGATCGACTGCAGGATCGTCGACACCTCGTGGTAGCCGTCCGGGCGGCGCCCCAGCACGCGCAGGTCGAGATTGATCTTGGCCGGAGCGCGAACCCGCAGGCGGCGGGGCGAACCGCGGCCGGTCACGGCCTGGCCGCCGCATCTCCGGCCGGCGGCGACGCCTGCTCCAGAGGCGACCCGCCGCGCAGGCCGGCCAGCGAGACCGGCGTGTAGCCCGCCGGCACATCGACCTCGAACGCGGCCGGATGCAGGGTGATGTTCATGCTCACCCGCGACAGCGTCCCGCTCAGGTCGGCGCCGCCCCGCGGGCCGTCCACCCGGATCCGGAGCCGCCGCGGCAGGCCGCGGACGTGCGCCGAGTACTCGACCGTCAGATCGCCCCGCCGGCCCGCGGCGACCACCTGCTCTCCCTCCGCGCCGCGCACGTAGGCCGCCGCCCCGCCCTCCAGCTCCACCGTCACCGACCCGTCGGGATGGCGCCGGGCGGCGGTGGCGACCGGGTCCGGCGCAAGGCACCCGGTCAGCAGCGCATGCACGTCCGCGGGAGCCAGGGCCAGGCCGGCCAGCGCCTGCAGCACCTCGGCCGGCCGCGCGTCGCGCACCACCTGCGCGTCGCGCGGCAACAGCAGCGTCGCGCTGTCGTCGCGCGCGACGAAGACGAACAGGGGCGCACCGAACGGCGCGAGCGCCTCGATGCGCAGCGAACCGGAACGCTCCGCCGCCGCCCGCATGCGGGTGCGCCGCAGAGTGGTGTCGCCCGACCGGCCGCCGAGCACGAGCAGGAATTCCATCGTGCGGACGCCGCGGCAGGGCGCCGCGACCCGTTCCCAGAAGGCGGCGTGGTCGGGCAGGGGCACGCCGCCGCCGTCCGGCACCTCGATGCCGCGGCGCGACGACGCGCAGGCCGCCGCGAGCAGCGCGACGGCGAGCACGGGGATTCGGAAACGCCGGAGTCCGGCGGGCGCGCGTGCCGGCACGGGTCGTTCGCGGTGGAGGCTACCGATCCAGACGGCGTTGCGCGTCCCTGATCTTGCGCTCGATCGCCGCGGGATCGATTTCCTCGCCGTCGCCGTCCAACGCCCTCCGCCAGGCGGCGATGGCCTCGTCGTACCGCTCCAGCCGGTGGAGCAGATCGCCGAGGTGATCCTGAACCACGGAGTTGCGCTGCAACTGATCGCCGGCGGCGCGCAGCGGGGGCTCGGCCAGATCGAGCCGATCGAGCTTGAAGTACGCCCATCCCAGGCTGTCGAGATAGGAGCCGTTGTGCGGATCCCGCTCGATCGCGCGGGCGATGAGGGCCACCGACTCGTCCAGGCGCTCGCCCCGGTCGGCGAGCATGTAGCCCAGGTAGTTCAGCGCCTGCGCGTGCTCCGGATCCCGATCGAGCACCCGCCGGAACGCGCGCTCGGCGTCGGCGAACCGGTCGCTCTGCTCGAGGACGGCGCCGAGCAGGAACAGGATCGACGTCTCCGCCGGGAACTGCTGCTGCGCCGACTCCAGCACCAGGACGGCTTCGCGCAGCCGGTCGTGCTCGCTGTAGAAGGACGCCAGGGCCAGGTGCGCGCGCGGCACGTCCCGGTTCTCCGCGAGCAGATCCACCAGCAGGTCCTCGCCCCGCTCCAGGTCGCCGCGCCGGCCGTGCAGGTCGGCCTCGATGATGGCCAGCGTCAGGTTGCGGGGGCTCGCGTCGCGCGCCCGCGCCAGGAGCCGGGAAGCGTCGTCGTGGCGGTCCCCGTCGACGTAGGCCTGCGCCAGCCGCGCCTGGAAGCCCGGACTGGTGGGCATCAGCGAGACCGCGTCCTCGTACACCCGCGTCGCGCCCGCGGGATCCTCGAGCCACTGGTACGCGCGCCCGAGCTGGTCCAGCATCTCGGCCAGCAGCCGCTGCGGGCGCATCGTGCGCGCCGGCTCCAGCACCGGCGCCAGCGTCTCGACGACGCGCTGGTACTCGTGCCGGCGCTCGAACACCTGGGACAGCACGTAGGGTCCCCGCAGTCCGTCCGGCTCCAGCTCGATCAGCCGGCGGGCGGCCGACTCCGCCGCGTCGAAGTTGGTGAGGGCGATCTCCACCTCGGCCAGCATGTGGTAGCTGGCCGTGTCGCGGGGGCGCATCTCGAGGATGCCGCCGAGCACGTCGCGGGCGCTCACCGGCTCGTTGCCCTCCAGCAGCGCCGCGGCCAGGCGGCGGCGGACCCCGGCGCTGCGCGGATTCAGGGCCACCGCGCCCCGGTAGGCCTCGGCCGCGTCGCGCCAGCGGCGGGCCTGCTCGTAGAGCTCGCCCAGACGCGCCAGCATCCGGAACGTGGGCCGGGTGCTGCCCACCGCCTCCTCCAGCGTGCTGAGCGCGTCGTCGTGACGGCCCGCCTGCTGGTAGGCCTCGGCCAGCAGGACGCTCGCCAACGCGTAGGCGAGCTGATCCTTGGACAGGTCCTCGAGCAGCTCGATAGCCTCGTCCGTCGCGGTCGCTCGCAGATAGAAGCGGGCCAGCGTCAGCTCGACCTGCAGGTCCGGCACCACCGATCCGCGCGCCTGCTCCAGGTGCGCGACGGCCCGGTCGACGTCCTCGCGGGTGCCCTCGCGCAGGGAGGCCGCCGCGGCGTAGGCCAGCCCCAGCACGCGGTGGGCCGAGCGGTTGTCGGGCTCGCGGGCCAGCGCCTGTTCGGCGGCTTCCACGGCGTCCTCGGCGCGGCCGGCCCGGGCATACAGCGCGGCCAGCTCGGCGAGCGGCTCGCCGGCCGCCGGATCGAGCCGGGCGGCCTCCCGGAACGCCTGTATGGCGCCCTCGGTATCGTCCAGCCCCTCCAGGTGCCGGCCGAGCATGAAACGGGAGTACGCCTCGGCGCGCGCCGGCGAGTCCGATTCCGCGGGCGCCTGCGCGGCGGCAGGCCCGGCGATCACCGTAACGAGCACCGGAAACGCGACAGCCAGGGAGACAACGCGGGCCGCATAACACATGCCCGCGATTCTTCCACAGGTCGGGCCCGGCGACAAGACCGGTCTTCCGGGCGCGGGCCCCGCAACGGCGCGGCGCCGACGTTCTGCTATAGTGAGAACTCGATCATGGGCATCGATCCGGAACTGCTCGCGATTCTCGCCTGCCCCTCCTGCAGGGCGCCGGTCAAGCTGATCAACGACGGCGCGGCGCTGAAGTGCTACAAGTGCCGCCGGGTCTTCCCGATCAAGGACGATATCCCGGTGATGCTGATCGACGAATCCACCGTCGATCCGTAATCGCCGCTCTCCGGCACGCCGTCATGCCGCTGCGCATTCCCGCCGCGTCGAGGCTGGACACCATCGGCTGGACCGTGCTGCTGCTCTTCGTCTTCGCCCTGCCGCTGTCGATCGCGGTCTCGCAGATCCTGCTGACGGTGCTCGTCGGCGTCTGGCTGGCCGCCCGCGCGGCGGGCGCCGAGCGCGGCCGGACGCCCGCGTTCTTCACGCCGCTGCTGGCCTATGCCGCGTGGACGCTCGCCGTCAGCGTGCCGTTCTCCCTCGCCCCGGTGACCAGCCTCGTCGAGTCGCGGGAAGTGCTGCTGTTCCTGGTGGCGCCGATCGTGCTCGCCCTCGCCCGCGGCGAGCGCGCCCGGACGGTCGTCACCGTGGCCCTGGCCGCCGGCGCGGTCAACGCGGTCGCCGGCATCGTGCAGTACGGCATCCTGCAGTACGACAACCTCGGACAGCGGCCCAGCGGATCCATGGGGCACTACATGACCTACGCCGGGCTCCTGATGCTGATGCTCTGCGCCGCCCTGTCCCGGCTGCTCTTCGACGCCCGCGACCGCGCCGGCGCCCTCGTCGTCCTGCCGGCGCTGTCGGTCGCCCTCGTCGTCACCCTGACCCGGAGCGCATGGATCGGCGCCGCCGCCGCGGCCGGCCTGCTGCTCGTGCTGCGGGACCGCCGCCTGCTCGCGCTGGCCCCGGTGGCCGCCCTCGTCTTCGTGGCCATCGCCCCGGCGCAGGTGACCGACCGCCTCTACAGCACGTTCGACCTCCGGGACCCGACCAATCGGGACCGGCTGGCCATGCTGACGGCCGGGACCGGGATGATCGGCGACCATCCCCTGACCGGCATCGGCCCCGGGCTCGTCGAGGAGGTCTACGCCGACTACCGCCCGGCGAGCGCGGTCAACGAGACGAACCCCCACCTGCACAACGTCCCGCTGCAGATCGCGGCCGAGCGCGGGCTGCCCGCGCTGGCCCTGTGGGTGTGGTTCGTCGCCGCGGCGGCGCGCGATCTCGTCCGCCGGCTGCGGGATCCCGCGTCCCGCACGCTGGCCGCGGGCGCACTGGCGGCGCTGGCCGCCATGCTCGCGGCCGGGCTGTTCGAATACAACTTCGGCGACTCCGAGTTCCTGATGCTGCTGCTGGTCCTCGTGACCCTGCCGGCATCGGCCGCGGCCGGTCCGGCGCCCCGGCCCGCCTGAATCCGCCAAACCTGCCCGGCCGCCCGCACGTCCTTTAGATCATGAGCACGTCGGCCCTCCTCCGCGCTCCGTCTCGTCTCCGTCGGCCTCGGCTTCATCGGCCGCCGCCACTTCGGCCGCCCCGGTCCGGCCGCGCGCTCGGCGGCCTGCTGGCGCTGGCGCTGCTGCCGGCCGTGCTCCCGGCGCCGGCCGCCGGAGCCGTCGCGGGGGTGGAGGCCGCCGCGCAGGCGAATCTCGCCGCCCGGGCCGACGATCCGGCGCCCCGGGTGGTCACCGGCATCGTGCTCGACGGCGCCGGCAACGCGCCGATCGCCGCCGCCACCGTCGCCAGCGGCGCCGAGACGGTCGCGACCGACGCGGACGGCCGCTTCTCGGTGACGCTCGCGCCGGACGACGACGGGCTGCGGATCGCGGCCGACGGCTACCTGGAGACCACCGTCGCCCTCGAGCCCGCCGTCGCCGGGTCGGGCGCCACGCTGGAGATCCTGCTGTTCCGCAACACCTTCGCCGAGACCGTGCAGGTCGTGTCCGCGCCCGCCGCCGCGCCGGAGCGGGCCGCCGCCACCCCCATCGCGGCCGAGGAGGTGTTCGAGGTCGCCGGGGCCTTCGACAACATCTTCCGCACCCTGGACACGCTGCCGGGCGTGGCGTCGACGGGCGACTTCGGCAGCCGGCTGGCGGTGCGCGGCGGCACGCCGGACCAGAACCTCACGGTGATGGACGGGGTGGAGATCCACAACCCCTACCGGCTGTTCGGCCTCGTCAGCGCGTTCAATCCGGAGACCGTCGAGCGCTTCGAGCTGACCGCGGGCGGCTTCGGGGCGGCGTACGGCGACCGGCTCTCGTCGCTGCTGATCGTCGACAACCGGGTCGGCGAGAGCGACTTCTCGGGATCCACGGCGGCCGGCGTCACCGACGCCAACGTGGTGCTCGAGGGCGGCGCCCCCGGCGGCGGATCGTGGCTGCTGAGCGGGCGGCGCACCTACTACGACCTGGTCGCCGGTCTCGTCACCGACCAGAACCTGCCCGCGTTCGCCGACGTGCAGGCCCAGGCCCACTGGACCTTCGGGCCCGGGCACCGGCTGGCGCTGTTCGGCCTCACCAGCCGCGAGAACGCCGACTTCCGGTTCGACGACGAAGAGGACGAGGAATCGCGCGACAGCGGACGCCTGGTCTCCGAGGCCGGCAACGACCTCGTCTCGCTGCGCTTCGACGCGCTGCTCGGGGGCGCGGCCACGTCGCGCACCATCGTCTCCTGGTACCGCAACACCGACGTGCTCGGCGTCGACGCGACGTTCGAATCGTCGGCGCGGCGGTCGAACGCGCCCGACGACGCCGTCGGGGCGCTGACCAGCGTGGTCTTCGACCGCGACCTGTCGGTGCGCGACCTCTCGGTGCGCCAGGAGCTCGCGTTTCCGCTATCGCCCGCCCACACGCTCGACACCGGGGTCGAGCTGCACCGGCTGGCGTCCGGCGCCGGGCTCTCCATCACCGGCGACCGGAACGAGACCGTCGCCAACCCCTCCAGCGTGCGGGGCGGATCGGGGCTGCCCGACAGCCTCGACTCGTCGCTCGGCGGCACGCGGGGCGGCGCCTGGATCCAGGACCGCTACACGATCACGCCGCGGCTGTCGGTCGAGCCGGGCCTGCGCCTCGACTGGAGCACCGTCAACGGCGACGCGGTCCTGTCGCCCCGCTTCGCGGCCACGGTGGCGCTCGGCCGGGCGAGCCGCCTGCGGATCGCCGGCGGCCTCTACACCCAGAGTCCGGGCTACGAGAAGCTCATCCAGTCGGACTACTTCTTCGACCTCTCGCCCACCGTCGTGACCGGGCTGCGCCACGAGCGGGCGACGCACCTGGTCACCGGCTTCGAGAAGGACCTCGGCGCCGACACGCTGTTCCGCGTGGAGGGCTACTACAAGACCTTCGACGACCTCATCGTCGGCGGCCTCGAAGCGGAGGCCGAGCGGCGCGCCCGCGTCGCGCGCTACGACTTCCCCGCCGCGCTGCAGGCCAGCGTCCCGGCGGCGGCCAGGATCACCAGCACGCCGGTGAACGGCGGCGGCGGCCGGGCCTACGGCGCCGACGTCTACCTGGTCCGCAGCGACCCGGCGGCCCGGCTGGCCGGCTGGCTCTCCTACGCCTGGGGCCGCGCCGACCGCGACACCTACGGCCTGCGCTACCCGTTCGAGTACGACCGCACCCACGCCTTCAACGCCGTCGGCCGCTACCGGCTGGGCGACCGCTGGAGCATCGCCGCGACCGCGCAGGTGGCCACCGGTTTCCCCTACACCCCGGCGGTCGGCGTCCGCGTGGCGGGCGAGGAGGATGCGCGCGGCCGCCTCGTCCCCGCCCGCGACGCCGGCGGCGCCCTGGTCTACACCGTCGACCTCGGCGGCCTCGACGCCCTGCAGCGCGGGCGCCTGCCCCACTACGCCCGCGTCGACCTGCGCATCGCCCACCAGCCCGGCGGGCCGTCCGGCCGCTGGTCGTGGTACGCCGAGGTGATCAACCTGCTGAACCGCGACAACCCGGTGGAGTTCCAGACCGAGCTGGCCCACGACCCGGACCGCGGCGTGCCGCGCATCGTGGAGAGCCCCAGCGCGGGGTTCCCGATCATCCCGTCGTTCGGCGTGCGGATCCGGTTCTGACCACGCCCGCCCGCACGAACTCGGCACCTGCTCGCCCCGCTATATCCGCATCCTCTTGAACAGGCGTTCCGGCACCAGGCGGATGGCGAGCATGATCGCCCGCCACACCCGGCGCACGTAGACGACGTCCCGGCGGCGCCGGATCGCCTCGACCACCGCGCCGGCGACCTCCTCCGGCGTCGCGGTCAGCAGCGGCGGGAGTTCCATGCCCTCCGTCATCCGCGTGCGCACGAAGCCCGGCTTGACGGTCACGACGTGAACGCCTGATGACGCGAGCCGGTTGCGCAGGCCGGACAGGAACGCGGTGAATCCCGCCTTGGCCGAGCCGTAGACGTAGTTGGCGGCGCGGCCGCGGTCGCCGGCGACGGAGCTGACGCCCGCCAGGACGCCGTTGCCCCGCGCCTCGAACCGTGCCGCCAGGGCGCCCATCAACAAGGCCGGCCCCACGTAGTTGGTCCACATCACGAGCTGCGCGGCGGCACCGTCGCGCTCGCTCGCCTGCTGATCGCCGAGCAGGCCCACCACGCAGACGGCCGTGTCCGGGCACGGATCGAGCGCTTCGGCCAGCGCCGCGCCGCCGTCCGCGGCCAGCACGTCGCACACGTGCTCGGTCACCGCCACGCCGGTGCGCACCCGGATGTCGTCGGCCTCCGCTCTCAGCCGCGCCGGGTCCCGCCCGGCGAGCTGCAGTTCGCAACCCTCGCGGGCCAGTCCGAGCGCGATCGCGCGACCTATGTCGGAGGTCGCGCCGATCACCAGAGCCAGACCGATATCGTCTTTCGTGGGCATGGCTATCGCCGTTCCGGCGTTCACAGCGCCAGGCGCCGGGAGAGCTCCGACGCGAACTTCCGGGGTGCGCCCCACGCGTTCCGTACCGCCTCGAAGGCGGCATGCTGCGGATACCCCTCGCGCATCCGTTCCGGCCGGCAGCAGGCGTCCTTCGCCAGGTAGACGCGCCCGCCGTGCGCGTGGGTAATCCCGTCCAGGGTGTCGACCAGGGCCAGCGTCCCCCGGCGCAAGGGCAGGTCGAGCGCCAGCGTGTAACCCTCGGCCGGAAACGACATCAGGCCCTCGCCGGCCGGGCCGAATCGCTTGAGGACGGCGAGGAACGAGCCCTGTCCGGCCGCGGACGCGCAGCCGAGGAGCGCCGCGAGACCGGCGGCGCTTTCGCCGACGGGCAGCACGCACTGGTACTGGACGAAGCCGCTCCGTCCGTACAGCCGGTTCCACCCGTCGATCCGATCCAGCGGAAAGAAGAAGGGATCGAAATGCACCGGCCGCGGGCCGGCGCGCGCGCGTCCCCGCCGGTGGTACAGGCTGTTGAACAGGCCTACCGACCAGCGGTTGAGCAGCAGCGACGGGGCATCGACGGGCACGCGGATCCTGCCCTCGGGGGCCGGCCGCAACGGCCGCGACGCCAGTGCGGCGGGCAGCGCGCGGCGATGCATCGGCGCCCCCCGCAGGACCAGCGATCGGCCCAACCGCCGGCCGCGCGCCAGACAGTCGATCCAGGCCACGCTGTACGGCCAGCCATGCGACGCCTCGAAGACCGCCATCGCCGCGTCGAGATCCGCCGCCGCCACGGTCTCGGCCAGCACGAAGGACGTCTCGATCCGCTGCATCCGGAAGCTCGCGGACAGAATCACGCCGGTGAGCCCCATGCCGCCCAGCGTGGCCCGGAACAGGTCGGCGTCCTGCAGCCGGCTGCACACGCGGATCCCGCCGTCCGCCGTCGCCAGCGTCAGCGCCTCCACGTGGGCTCCGAATGTCCCGTCGCGATGGTGGTTCTTCCCGTGCACGTCGGCCGCGATCATGCCGCCGACGGTGACGAACTTCGTCCCCGGCACGACCGGCGGAAACCACCCCCGCGGCACGAACGTCCGCAGGATGTCGTCCAGACCGACGCCCGCCTCGCAGGTCAGCACGCCCGTGTCGGCATCGAACGCCTGCATCCGCCCCAGCCCCAGCGTCGAGAGCGTCAGGTCGCGGTTGAGCGCCGCGTCCGCGTAGGACCGCCCCTGCCCGCGCGCGATCAACGTGCCGGGGCGGGCCAGCACGCCGCCCAGGTCCTCGGGTCCGCGCAGCGCCGCCGTGCCGCAGTCGACGACCGGATACCGCCCCCAGCCGGAGATCTTCACGCCGCCGACTCCCCGACCGTTCGGCCCGGCTGTCTCCGCCCGAGCCCGGCCGCTTCCATCACAGCACCGCCGCGCACGCCGCCGCGGCGCCGGCGGCGAGGGTGGTCAGCCAAGTCACCCGGTCTCCGACGGCGAACAGGACCGGGTCGTCGCCCAGCCTGCCGCGGTCGGCCAGCAGCGTCATCCGCCCGAGCCAAGTGACCAGCAACGGCCCCACGAGCCACAACACTTCCGGGCGGCCGTAGAGAGCGCGCACCTCGGGGCTCTGAATGTACAGCGCCAGAACGACGACCGACGCCATCCCGCTGGCTGCCGCGAACCCGGCGAGGACCGCGCGATCCTCTACCGTGTAGGCGCGACCGGGTAGCGCCGACTTCCCCGTCGCCCGCAGTACCGACAGCTCGCCCTGACGCTTGAGGATGGCGAGGGCGAGAAAGACGAAGAACGCGAACGCCAGGAACCAGGTCGACACGGGGACCGCGATTGCCGCCGCGCCCGCGAGCGTGCGGACGGTGAAGAGCAAAGCCAGCACCGCCACGTCCACGAAGACTCTCCGTTTCAGCACCAGCGAGTAGGCGAAAGTCAGCAGCACGTAAGCGGCCACGCAGCCCCCTGCCGCCGCGGACAGACCGAAGGCCGCGGCGACTCCTCCCGCCACCAGCGCCACTCCCAGACTGCCAGCCGGCAACAAGGGCAGTCGACCCGCCGCCAACGGCCGCCGACGCTTCCGCTGATGCGCGCGGTCGTACGGCAGATCGAACAGATCGTTCAGCAGGTAGCCGCCCGACGCCGCGGCCGAGAGGGCCCCGAACAGTCCGGCCACTACCAGATAGAGCTCCGGGCGCGTCTCGTGGGCGGCGACGATGGGCCCGAACACCACCGCGTTCTTGATCCATTGGTGCGGCCGGAGGGCCAGAACGTAGTCGAGCGCTCGTCCGCCGGACCCGGGCAACAACCGCGCCTCGCCGTCCAAAGCTCGGATCGCCTGCGAGAGACGGCGGGAGAGCCCCACTCCGACGGCGCGTCGCGCCCGCCGCCAGACCGGAAGATCGCGCCGCCGGCTGCCGACGTAGTCGAACCCGCCCTCTCCGAACCGCTCGACGAGGACCGCGGACCGGGCGGCCCCGACCAGCATCGTCCCGCGGCCCGAAGCGAGCCAACCGGCCGCGCCGACGGCTTCGGCAAGCGGCGCTACCAGGCGTCCGTCGGCGCCCGACGCCAGCCATATCTGCCGCCCCGCCTGCCGCGCGGCGGCGATCTCCGCCGTCACGGCCTCGTTCAGGGACAACGTCGCCGGCAGCGGTGGGGTCAGAAGGGCCAGTCTTCGCCTGACCGCGGCACCGCCGTCCACGATGGACAGGGCCGCCCGCAACAGCAGACTCAACACCGCTAGCGGCGAGACCGCGGCTAGTCGCGTCACCGCCTCGCTCAGCAGGCCGCCCCGCACCAGGGTCCCGTCGACGTCGACGACCAGGGGTACCGAAACCTCGCTTCCGACCACGCCCCCTCACCCCTGCCGGTTGAACGGCCCCGCCGTTCCGCACGGCGTGCCTGATTCTGTCCCCTCCACCTATAATCGCGGCGGATCCTACCACTGCCGCCACACGGCGCGGTTCGGGCTTCCATCCGTGAAGGAGTCGGGATGACCTGGCATGCAGGGTTGGCGAACTGGCTCAACGGCGGGCTGCGGCGCCTTCACAGCGTCGCACGGAGCTGGCAGTCCGTGGCGTTGTGCGCGATCGCCCTGAGCGTCGCCCTCACGACCAGCTGGACGCTGTCGGGGCAGTTACGTCTCGGCGGCGACGAACCACACTACCTGATCATGTCCGCCAGCGTTGTCCGCGACGCGGACCTGGAGTTGCGCAACAACTACTGGTCGGACGCCATGACGCGCGAGATATATGGCCCCGTCGACGAGCATATCGTGCCCACGGACAGGGGTTGGTCGCCGATGCACACCCCGGGGCTCGGCGTTCTGGTGGCTGCGCCGTGGGCGTTCGGCGGCGTGCTCGGGGCGCGGCTCGCCCTGTGCGTGCTCGCATTGTCGTTGCTGACCCTGGGCAGTTGGCGCTGGATGCGCGAGAGCGTCTCCCCCGGTGCGGCGCGGTTCGCGGTCCTGGGTGTCGTCGCCAGCGTGCCGGCGGTCTTCGGCGCCTCGCAGATATACCCGGACCTGCCGTGCGGCGTAGCCGTCCTCGCGCTCGTCACGTGGCTGTGGAGCACGTCGCCGCGCTCGTGGTGGGGTTGGGCCGGGTACTGGCTCATCGCCGGGCTGCTCCCCTGGCTCCATACGAAGTACCTCGCCACATCGGTGGTGCTTGCCGTCGTCGGTGGATGGCGGACCTGGCGCGACCGCCGCCGCGCCATGCTGGTGCTTCCGGCGCTCTTCGTCATCGGCAGCGGATCGCTGATGTGGTGGCACCTGCAAACGTACGGCGGCGTGCTGGGTTGGCGACGTCTAGGTCACCTCGGAACCGACTCCCTGCGGGTACTGGAGATCTTTCTCGGACTGCATCTCGACCAGGGACAGGGCATGTTCTTTCAGCAGCCGCTACTGCTGCCGGGACTCGTCGGACTCGGCTACATGGCGCACCGGCGCCACCCGCTGACCGTGCCGTGGCTGCTCCTCTACGGCTCGCTGATCGTGCCGAACGCGATGGAGCTGAACTGGTACGGAGGCGGCGGGCCCGCCGGGCGTTTCGCCTGGTCGGCGATGTGGCTGTGGCTGGTTCCGCTGGGCATCTGGCTCAAGGATGAGCAGGCGGCGATCGAACCATACGTTCGGCCCATCGTCCTGACGGGACTGGCGTACCAGGCCGCGCTGGCGACGCGGTGGGTCCAGACGCCCTCCGCGTTGTTTCCCTACTACTCGGAGCTGGTGTGGGAGCGTAACTCGCTGCTTCCTGTCGACCTGCGCTACTCCGTTCCCAGCTTCTATTTCTGGGACTTCGAACGTTACCTCTCGTATCTCCCCAATGTCGTCTGGGTGATGGCGGCGGCGCTTCTCTTGATTACCGGCTTCGTGTGGAGCACGCCACGGCGGAATCGCCTGGGAATCGTCTGGTCGGTGGCCGTGGCGCTGGCGGCGTTCGTGCTCCCGGTCCAGCCGACGGCCGATTCGGCATCCCGGGCCGACCGCACGCGTGCGGCGGAGATCATCCGGTCCGTGCGCAGCGACACACGCCACCGATTCGAGGCCGAGCGCATGCCGCCGCGCTCGGACTCCACCACTATCGCGGATATGCAGGCGAGCGGAGGTGGCGCACGGGCCAGCCGGCCCGCGCATGAGAGCGGGTACGCCGTCTTCGGACCCTGGATCGATCTCGATCCCGGGTCTTATCGAGCGCAGGTGGCGCTTCGACTCCGAAGCGCCACGGAGGTTGCCACCGCGGCAAGGTTCGACGTTCGCGCCACCGGGAACGACAACCTTGCGTTTATCGAGGTACCGGCTGCGCGACTGACCAGCGACCGCTACGCGACCTTCAGCCTGTCCTTCGAAACCGATGAGGTGCTGCGCCGCGTCGAGCTGCGGGTGCGGGCGCATCCGAACGCGGACGTTCTCGTCGACTACGTCGACCTCGTGCCGCTTCTGCCGTAGGCTCGTCCTCCGATGGTGACGGCGTCGCGTGGCACCCTCCGCCAGCGCGGGCCGTCAATGCCGGAAGTGGCGCCGGCCGGCGAAGACCATCGCCATCCCGTGCTCGTCGGCGGCGGCGATCGCCTCGTCGTCGCGCTTCGACCCGCCCGGCTGCACGACCGCGGTCGCCCCGGCCGACGCGATCGCGTCGAGCCCGTCGCGGAAGGGGAAGAAGGCATCCGAGGCCGCCACGGTGCCGGCAAGGCTCTCTCCCGCCTTCATCACCGCCACGTTGACCGCATCCACCCGGCTCATCTGCCCCGCCCCGACCGCGGCCAGGCGATCCGCGCGCGAGAAGATGACGGTGTTCGACTTGACATGGGCGCAGACCCGCCACGCGAACCGCAGCGCGGCCCACTCCTCGTCGGTCGGCGGGCGTTTCGTGACGACCCGCAGCACGGCGTCGTCCGCCGCCACGGCGCCGTCCGCCCACGGGCCGGCGCTCTCGACCACCCGGTCGCGCTCCTGCACGAGCCACGCGCCCAGGATGGACCGCACGTCGCGCCGCGCAGCGTCGCCGCCCCCGCCGAAGTCGGCCTCGACCAGGCGCAGGTTGGTCTTGCGGGCCAGGATCTCCCGCGCCGCGCCGCTCACCGCGGGGGCCACCACGCACTCGATGAACGTCTCGGCGACCACGGCGGCGGTCTCACCGTCGAGCGGGCGGTTGAGGCCCACGATGCCGCCGAACGCGGACAGCTCGTCCACCCCCCGGGCCGTCGCGTACGCCTCGCGCAGCGTCGCCGCGATGGCCGCCCCGCACGGATTGGTGTGCTTGACGACCGCCGCCGCCGGCTCGTCGAACTCCAGGACCAGGCGCGCCGCCGCGTCGAGATCGAGCAGGTTCGTGAACGACAGCGCCTTGCCCTGCAGCACCCGCGCCCGGCCGAACCCCCAGGCGCCGTCCGTGTACAGCGCCGCCCGCTGATGCGGGTTCTCGCCGTAGCGCAGGTCGCGCACCTTCGGCGCCTGCACGGCAAGCCGGTCCGGCACGACGCCCGCCAGGTTGAACGGCGCGCGGGTGAATTCCGGTCCGGCGGTGTCCACGGCGTCCAGCGCCGCCGCGATGGTCGCATCGTAGGCGGCCGTGTGCGCGAACGCCTTGCGGGCCAGCTCGAAGCGCAGCGCCCGGTCGGGCCCGCCGGCGTTCCCCAGGGCGTCGGCGACGCGGCCGTAGTCGGCCGGGTCCACCACCACCAGCACGTCCGCGAAGCTCTTCGCCGCGGCGCGGACCATGCCGGGACCGCCGATGTCGATCTGCTCGATCAGCTCGTCGAACGTCGCCTCCGACGCCGCCGTCCGCGCGAAGGGATAGAGGTTCACCACGACGATGTCGATCGGCTCGATCCCCTGACCGCGGATCGCCTCCATGTCGTCCGGCCGGCCGCGCCGCGCCAGGATGCCGCCGTGCACCGCCGGGTGGAGCGTCTTGACCCGTCCGTCCAGCATCTCCGGAAACCCGGTCACGTCGGACACCGCGGTGACCGGCAGATCCGCCTCCGCCAACGCCCGCGCCGTGCCCCCGGTCGACACCAGCTCGGCGCCGCGCGCCACCAGGGCGCGGCCGAGGTCGGCGAGGCCCGTCTTGTCCGAAACACTGAGCAGTACACGCATCACGGCCCTTTGATCCTGCCGATGCCGGCCGCGGCAAGCAGCAACCAGACGAGCGGCAGCCACAGCTCGCGCGCGAAGGGAACCGGCCGATCGTCTATCAACACCTCGCATTCGCCGACGCTGCCCACGAGATGGTACAGCTCGCGCAGCTTCGAGGCGGCGCCCGGGCGATAACGCGCGCAGTGCCGGAGCTGATCGCCGGAGCCGACGATACGGTACTCGTCAGCGGCGCGCGCCAGCGCGAGCGCCTGCTCGAAGTCGTCCCCAGCGAACGGCGGGAAGCTCAGCGTGATGGAGAAGGGACGCTCGGTCGCCCCGAACAGCACCGCGTGGAGGTCGGGATCCATCGCCGCCAACTCCTCGGGCGTCGGCTCCTCCGGCAGGTCAGCATAGGGCCAGAACGTCTCCTGCGGACGGTGGTCGGGGGGCTCGCCGGGGGTATAGCCCGGTGGAATCCGGCTGTCGCTCATCGCTCGGGGGGTGGCCGCGCGATGGTATGCTGAACGGCCGGAGCCCGGCAAGCCGATCCCCGCCCGAGCCCTCGGTGAGTGCGATTCGCGCCCGGCCCGCCCCGATGCCGTCTGGACCCCGTCTCATCCCGTCGATCGAGCAGTTGCGGCAACGCCCGGCGGTGCAGCGCCTGGAGGCCCGCTACGGCCGGGACGCCACGGTGCAGGCGATCCGCGCCGAGGCCGCGGCGTTGCGCGAGCAACTCGCGGCGTCCGCCGTCGAGCTGCGCGACGCGACGGGCGCGGCCGAGCGGATCGAGGCCGGCCTGGAGGCGCGGCTGCACGCCGACCTCGCCCCCTCGCTGCAGCCGGTCATCAACGCCAGCGGCGTCATCGTGCACACCAACCTCGGCCGCGCGCCGCTCGGCCCCGCCGCCATCGCGCGGTTGGGCGCGCTGGCCGGCGGCTACACGAACCTGGAGTACGACCTGTCGTCCGGCGGGCGCGGCTCGCGGGCGGTACACGCCTCCCGGCTGCTGGCGCGGCTGACCGGCGCCGAGGACGCCGTCGTCGTCAACAACAACGCCGCCGCGGTGCTGCTGGCGCTGGCGGCGCTGGCGGCGGACCGCGAAGTGGTCATCTCGCGCGGCGAGCTCGTCGAGATCGGCGGCGGATTCCGCGTGCCGGACGTGCTCCGCCAGTCGGGCGCGATCCTGCGCGAGGTGGGCACCACGAACCGCACCCGCGCCGCCGACTACGCGGCGGCCGTCGGCGACCGCACGGCGCTGCTCCTGCGCGTCCATCCCTCGAACTTCCGCATCGAGGGCTTCACCGAGCGGCCGGCCCTGCAGGAGATCGTCGACCTCGGGCGGCGTGTCGACCTCCCGGTGGTCGAAGACCTGGGCAGCGGACATCTCGCCCCGCTTGCCGGCATCGACGAGCCGACCGTGCGCGGGAGCATCGAGGCCGGCGTCGCCGTCTGCACCTTCAGCGGCGACAAGCTGCTCGGCGGCCCGCAGGCCGGGCTGATCGCCGGCCGCCGCACGGCGCTCGACCGCATCCGGTCGCACCCGCTGATGCGGGCGCTGCGGGTCGACAAGCTGACCTACGCCGCGCTGGAAGCGACGCTGATCGAGCACGCCGCCGGACGCGCCGGCGACAACGTGCCGGTGGTGCGCATGATCGAGACCCCGGTCGCCGATGTCGAGGCGCGCGCCGCCGCGCTCCGGTCGCGGCTCGCGGAAGTGGGCGGGCTGACCGTCTCCATCGCTTCCACCGAGGCGACCATCGGCGGCGGGAGCACGCCCGGGGTCACGCTGCCGAGCCGCGCCCTCGCCGTCGAGGTCGCCGGCCGAACCCCGGACGATCTCGCGGCAGCGTTGCGCGGCGGCGTACCGCCGGTGATCGGCCGCATCGCCGACGAGCGCCTGCTTCTGGATCTGCGGTCGGTGGACCCGCGGGAGGACGACCACCTCGCGGAAGCCGTCGCCAACGCGGCCCGGGCGCAGAACCGCGCCTGACGACGAAGAAGACTCCGCTTGCCGCGGGATGATGGCGGTCAGGATCCGGCCTGGGCGTCGGTTCGCCGTCGTGGGCACGCGTCGCAACGCAACGACCGCCCCTCGGCATCGACGACGTCCGGGCCGCCGCACGAGCCGCGCAGGCAGGGGTACTTGAACAGCAGCCCCACCGCCATGACGAGCATGACGCCCGCGATCATCCCGGTGGTCAGCAGGAACAGGCCCATCTCATTCCCATTGTAGTGCCGGCGGGACGCCGCGGCGCGTCCTCCACGACGACGTCCCCCACTACCGGCCCACGGCGGCCGTGAACGCCGGCGTCTCGCGCTCGACGAGGCCGCCGGCACCGTCGTCCTCGACGAACAGCGCGGCCCATCCCTGCTCGACCGCCAGCGCATGGCCTTCTTCCGGCCCGAGCACGTTCAAGGCAGTAGATCGCGCGTCGGCGAGCGCGCACCGCTCCGCGACGACGCTCACCGACAGGAGCCCGTGGGTCACCGGACGGCCCGTGCGCGGATCGATGGTGTGCGACACCCGCGCGCCGTCGAGGTCGTAGAAGTTGCAGTAGTCGCCGGAAGTGGCGAGGGCGGCGTCGGTCAGGGGCAGGATGGGCTGCGCCGCCGGCGCGCCCGAGACCGGCCGCTCGATGGCGACCCGCCACGGCGTTCCCTCCTCGTTCGTGCCCGCACCGCGCAACTCGCCGCCGATCTCGACCAGATGGTCCTCGAAGCCGATCTCGTCGAGCAGAGCCGAGATCGCGTCGACGGCGTACCCCTTCGCGATGGCCGATAAGTCGACCACGAGGTCCGGCCGTCGCTTCCGCAACGTCCCCGCCACCAGGTCCGGCTCCAGCAAGCCGGCCCCGACCCGCGCCCGCAGCTCCGCAAGCACCAGCCGGTCCGGCGCCGCCAGCGCCCTTCCGCCCGGTCCGAAGCCCCACGCCTCCGCCAGCGGACCCACCGTCACGTCGAACGCACCGCCGCTCGCCCGGCTCACCGCCAGGGCCTCGGCGACGACGCCGAGCGTCTCCGGCGACATCCGCTGTGGCTCGGTCGTCCGCGCGCGGTTGAAGCGCGAGAGCTCGGACTCCGGACGGTAGTGCGACATCCGCCCCTCGATCCGCTCGAGAACCCGGCGCACCTCCGCCGCGACGGCGGATCGATCGATTTGCCGGTCGGCGGGAACGAGGGCACGTGCGGACGCCTCCGGACGAGCATGTGCTTCACCCGCGCCGGGGATGGACACGACGGTCACGGCGAACGTCGTGCCCATCGTCTCGCCGCTGATCGTCCAGCGCTGCAGAACCGCGCCGGATTCACGTTGCGCCGTTTCCGAACATGCCGGCGGCGCCAGCGCGATCGCGGC
Organism: Acidobacteriota bacterium; assembly: GCA_009861545.1. NCBI lineage: Bacteria > Pseudomonadati > Acidobacteriota > Acidobacteriota bacterium. The sequence continues at coordinate 21,551 of VXME01000035.1, forward strand.
CAGAGCGAGGCCGCACAACCCTCGCCGCCACGCTGAACGCATGCCCATGCCGCTCGAAACCCGGTAGATGCCCTCGGCGGCGACCCGCACGCGGCGGGCGGCCGGCTTGCCGCCGCCGGCCTTCGATGCCCGCCGCTCCCTGAGTGGCTGCGCCGTCGCTATGGTAGCCCGTCGATCCTGAAATCGGAGCTGCCGACTCTGGTGATCGACCATCCGTTGCCGCCGAAACGAGCCGTACAGAATCGGCCGCTGCCGAAAGTGGACAGGGAGAAACATCCCCCGCCGAGAACGCTGAAGGTTGCCCCGCGGTGGGTGCAACTCTCTCCCGGACTGTACACCTGCCCCACGCGGCAAGCCGATGACCCGCCGACGCGGGCCTCCACCGTGACGGCGATGCGCTGGGTAGCCGACAGCCCCTCCGGATCCCGCGCGGTCACCGTGACGGTCGCCGACCCTTGCGAGCGGGGCGTCAGGGTAACCGTGCTGCCCGAAACGGTCGCGGCGACGACGCTGCTGCGGGTGGAACGGACGGTATAGCTCAGCGCATCGCCGTCAGGGTCACGGAAGTACCCCGCGGCGTTCACGCTGCGCGCGCTCCCGCCCGCGGTCAGGGTCTGGGCAGGAATCGCACCCACGGCCTCCGGCGCCCGGTTGCCACCCGGTGGAGAGGAACCCCGGCGTGCCGTGAACGTCAGGCCCAGAGAGCCATTGCAGGGCGACCCGAACCTCAAGTTCATGGAACCTTCGACGGAATCGGCGTTGACGACCCTGCCTTGGGTGTTCACGTGGATCGACACGCCACTCCGCGAGGTTGTCCCGGATCCTGAGAATTGGCCGTTCGAGACACTCATGTTCCCGGCCTCAATCGAGAGATCCGAAACCCTACACGGGCCTACTGTCGCGTTGATACCCGACACGGTGAGGGTTGCTCGATTGCCGCTTATCTCGATGCGGACACTTCCGCCTCGCGAGTGCTCCCCGGTAAAGGTGCCATCAGGAAGCGAGGGGGTTGCATCAGCATCGCGGCACCGAATCTGGAAGACGATCCGACCCGGCGGAAACTCGGCGATGCTGCCCGCATCGCAGGCCGACCCGACGGGAGGAACGAACGTACGCATATGGGCTCTCCTGAAACAGGTATGGGTGGGTTGAGGGCGATCTGCGGGGGGACGGGAT
>VXME01000036.1 GCA_009861545.1 Acidobacteriota bacterium
TTGGCAGTATTAATAATTGATGATAAATATGGGTATATCAACTCTAAAGGTGAGGTCGTGATTGAGCCGCAATTTGACGATGCGAGGAGTTTTAGGATAACGAAATGATTTTGTGTGCGATATTGGGTATGTGTCATAGATTATGCTCAGGAGAAAGATGCCCCCGGAATGTGTATTTCGGGGGCTGGTCAATGTGGGGCTTAAATTGAATAGGGATACTAGATGGAAAAGAGAAAGTTATACATCTGGCTGATTCTTGCACTGTTGTTGGGTGGTTGCTCTCGGGGTATTGACGAATATGTGCGTCAGTCGCGCCATGTGGATGTCGATGTGCGGGTTTATGGGGTTGAGAAGTTGGGGAAGAGTGGTCAGTTGGATGCTGTGCCACATTTAATTCAGGCGTTGAAAGATGAAAAAACGCGGGTGCGGCTGGCGGCGATCGATGCGCTGGGTGTGCTGAAAGATAGGCGAGCGACTGGGGTGCTCATTCCTTTTTTGCAGGACAAACGGGCTGTTCTGGCATTGGCAGCGGTGGAGGCACTGGGTCAGATTGGAGATTTGACTGCGGTGGAGGCATTGGTCGCTGTTGTGCAAGCGGAGGTGCCTGTATTGCGATTGGCGGCGATCGATGCGCTGGGGCAGATTGGGGATTCGACTTCGGTGGATGTTCTGTGTTCGCAAATGCAAAGTGAAATATCCCAGGTGCGATGGGTTTCAGCAGTGGCTTTAGGACGCATTGGATCGCCCCGGGCGATTGGGCCTTTGGCAAATTTGTTGGGCGATGAGGAGATGCGCCAGACTGTTCTGTTTGCTCTGGATCAGATTGATAAAAATTGGCGTGCGCGGCCAGAGGTCGAGATGGCTGTGGAGAGATTTCAGCGTGATTTGATGCAAGATGATATGTTGGGCGATAAACAGGCAGTCATTCGGTTCCGCGCATTGGAGGGTCTCAATGCGGTTGTTCCCGACTGGCGAGAGAAAGATTGGGCAGAAGAACTGGTGATGCACTGGTGCCGCTGGGTGACAGAGGGCAATGACAACGAGCGAAAGGTTGCGGCGCGTTTTTTGGGCGATTTAAAAGATCAGCGGGTGGTACAGGCATTGATCGTCGCAACAGAAGATAGAGATCGCAATGTGCGTCGGCAGGCTATTCAGTCGCTGGGTAAAATGAGAGATATGCGCGCGGCAGGTGTGTTGAGGCACGCGCTTGTAGGAGAAGACAGGTATGTTCGCGGAGCAGCAGCGGGAGCATTGGGTGCATTGCGCGATACGAGTGCTGTTGAGCTACTGATCTCGCTGGTAGATCGGGAGATGCATTTGCAGGGGCGATCTGGAGAGGAGATGATGGCGTCTATTGCCCGTGCTTTGGGTGTCTTAAATGACAGGCGAGGGATAGATGCTTTGATCCGCTTGTTGGGCCATCCGGGGATACATGTCCGAAGATCTGCTGTAGAATCGTTGGGACAAATAGGTGACCTGCGAACGACGAATGCCCTGGCGCAAGCGTTAAATGATAGTTCGGTTTTTGTGCGCTGGTCTGCGGCCTGGGCACTTGTCACATTGAAGGATGCGCGTGTGGTACCTGTGCTGGTGGAAATGTTGAGCAAGGGGGCGAATGTGCAGATGGCGGTGAGAGCGCTTCGGGATATTGAGCCAGATTGGCGCAACAGGCGCGATGTACAGGAGAAAGTTGACGCGTGGATTTCGACATTTGAGAATGGCAAGGGGGTGGAACGCATTGCGGCGGCTATGAGGCTTTCTGAGATAGGTGGCGATCGCGTTGTCGAGGTGTTGAAACGCGCTTTGCGAGAACGCGATCTGGATGTTATTGCAGCGGCGCACCCATTTTTTATTCGCGAGTATTCCGCATTTGCAACTTCCGCTCTTGTCCAGGCTCTGGAACACGAAGGCGATGAGCGTATGGCCAGCGCAATGCTCGCGTCTGGCAATCCCAAACTCGCCAAAGCCGCTCGGCATTGGGCTTATGCCCGGGGTATGGCTCTGGTGTCTCCGCCCGAACGTTAAACGGCAGTGGACATAAGATCCACCGCCGTTTTCGGTTTATTTATACTTCTGATGCCAAGACTGGTCCGCGCTGGCTTCGCACACATCCGCCCACAGAGGAACGCGTTCGCGCGCTCTATGAACTCAGTGATCGCACAAGACCTTTTCCATCTGCGCCCGTTTTACCAGTGAGCAGGCCAATCGGTCCGCGGCGTATTATAATTACGTGACTACTCCCAACGATAGATCAGTTGGGTTTCTTGGCGGTTAGGTCGCCTGACGTTGTAGCCCCAGCGTCAATATGTTTATGGCAGCATTGAGGTCTCTGTCTGCTGTATAGCCGGTTGATGAATTGTGCATTCATTCTGGGCATCAAAAATACTGCTGATTATATCGCGCTCTAATCTTGACAACGAGTTTTTAATTGGCTATTTTTAAATTTATATGCTAATTATTTCGCATAACATCATTCAGGGTAACAAAAATGAGCTAAGAACGACAAGACCGTGGTAAGAGAGATTGACTGTCCGATAGGCTGAAAATTTTTCAATCAGTACTTAAGACCGAGATGCCATGATGCAAAATACAATGAGATATCTTCTTTCAATTTTGTTGCTCGTGTTTTCTGCTGCGGTGCAGTGTGAAGAGGTGTTGCCGCAGCGCGAAGCGGTTCCTCGTCTGGCGGTGTTTCCACTACTTTCGGAGAAGGATCCCGATTACGGGGTTTTTATGGCTGACCGCCTGGTGGATGAGTTGATGCGCCATCGGGATATTCCCGCGTATCAGGGGCGCTGGTTTGAACTGGTGGAGCCTGATACGATTCCACGGATCAAGATGAAGGGGATGGTAGAGACAAAACAGGCGTTGAAAGATTATGATTTATTTTTGTTGAAAACAGCAGCTCGCGCAG
>VXME01000037.1 GCA_009861545.1 Acidobacteriota bacterium
CCGCCACGCGGCGGCCCGGCGACCCCAGGCCCGGCTGGGCGTCCGCGTGCCCCGAACCGCCAGCAGACGCCGGCAGTGCAACCGCTCATCGACATTTTCGCGAGCGCCGGCCGCGCGCCCGGCCGCATCTCGACAGCGGGACGGCCGCTGCTTGCCGACCCGGTCAACACGGTTGGCGCCAGTCACCAGCGCCGTCACGGACGCACGACTGCAAAGGCACATCGAGAAACGAGCCGTGCGGGGCTGAGCGGCCAAGTTCGCCGCTTCACACGCGCACCGCCGACGCGAGCCGTCGGGCAGGCCTTCTCAGAAAGGAGATGCGATGCGACACGTAGCGACGCCGCAAGCGAAGCTCTGGACGGCGCAGCCCGTGGATACACGACTGCGAGAGCCGGATCGACACGTCGGCGTCGACCGCGACTGTGTCGTCATGGACGTCCAGCTCGACCCCGCCGACCAGCAGACGGTCGAGCACGCGGCCGCCATGTCGCCGATCCGGTTGATCAGGCCCCCCGCAGCCGGAGCCGATGCGCAGACCTGCGCCGGCCTGCCCGTGGTCACCCGGGTGACAATCGACCTGCGCACCCGCGCGGGGAACACCCCGGTTCTGGCGCTGCGAGACGGCCACAGCGACGGCGGGACGGTAGTCGAAGCGATCGAAGTCCGACTCGAGACGACCCGGAACGGCAAGTGCGAGGACACACTTGTCCTCCCGAGCGATCTGGCGCTCGTAACCGAGGCGGATCGGTACAGGCCGCCCGACGCGCCCCGGATGGCCGTCTGCCGCCAGCGGCTGGGCGCCACCATCAGCGAGATCACGCGCCGCGCGGCTGCCGCCTACTTCCGGCCGCACGACGAGGTCGGCGCCGACGAATGGCGGCGTTCATACGATAGTTTCCGCGTGAACGCCGCCCGGGCCCTGGCCGGCGTCCCGCTCCTTGCCCACGAGGCCAGACACTGGCTGATTGGCAACATCACCCGTCGCGAGATTCTGCCCCTGCTTCCCACCGAGGCAGCGCAGACGACCATCCGTATCGAGCCCGGCGGGTGGATCGGCATCGACCACAACTACGCCGCACCCATGCCCGGCCCGCGGTAGGCGCCCGGTAAGCTTCGGCCCCGGTCCCGGCGACGAACGCCGCAGGCGAGTGCGGACCGGGCGACGAGTTCGGCCGGCGCCGTCCGGGCACACCACCCCGGTTCCGGCACGCTGGGACGCTGACGCGCCATCCCCAGGCACGACAGCGCGTGCCCGCCCGGGCGCCCACCCGGACGGCGCCGCCGAAACATCATTGTCGACCTCCAGGTCCCGGAGGCCGCGAGCAAGAGGATCACATGCAGGACAGAACGCCGCCGGCCGAGGCCGGCCTGCCGGGAGGAGAGCTCGGCGACGACCAGCCCATCGAGCGTGCCGACGGCGGTTGGGAATGGACCCGCCCGAACCGGGAGCAGCGCCACGATCAGAATCGCTGCCGCGCCGTCTGGCACGCCGCGGCCGCCGCCGAGGCCGAGGGCTGGTACGTCCTCGTCGACGACGGTTCGGAAGTGACCGACTTGCGCATCGGCCCGCTGACCGACGTGTGGAGAGCGGCCAACGCCCTGCGCGATCTGTTTCCCGCGCCTCGGGGAGCCGACCGCGCCACGCTGCAGTACATGGAGGGGCGGGCCGCCCGGATCATCGAGGCCGGACTCGGCGAACGCGTCGAGGCCGCCGCCGTCGCCTACGCGTCCATGAAGACCGCGCCGCCGCTGAGCGTGCTTGGCGCCAATCCGGCGAAGATGCTCGACCGGCTGCAGGCGGCGTGCGACGAACGCCGGGTCTGGCTCGACGGCTAGACCGCACCGGGGCACGAAGCGCCGCCGGGGCGCCGCTGCTGGTTCGCCGTACCGCAACGAAAACCCGGGCCCGTCCGGGACGACGACGAGTGCTCTTCTGCCGACCCGACTCCACCGGGTGGCTCCGTGAAGCCCGGCAGCAGTGATCCGCGCCCCGCGGCTACCGCCAGGCTGCGGTCCCCGAGGGACGGCAAGCCGCGGCAACCCCACCCGCAACGATGTTCACCATGCCCGACCGCGGAAGTACCCTTCCGCCGACAAGGAGGGTCCGCGGTTGACCTGCCGTCTTAGAGTGTCGTATTCTTGCACGGACTGAGTGTCGTATTTCTGCAGAGCCCGAGGACCATGAGCACGGCCAAGAAACCACTGGAGCGCCGAATCGCCGCGCGGATCGCGCGCATGAAGTCGAGCGTCTTCTTGCGCGACGATTTCAAGGATCTCGGCGGGTACGATCAGATCGGCCGGGGCTTGCGGAGGCTGACCGCCAAGGGACAGCTTATCCGGATCGGCTACGGCGTCTACGCCCGTGCTGTCCTGTCGCCGCTTTCGGGCAAGACGGTTCCTGCGAAGGCGCTCCCCACGCTTGCGGTCGAGGTTCTGTCGCGTCTCAACGTCGAAACTGCGCCATCGAGTTTCGCTCGCGCCTACAACGCGGGAACCACGACCCAGGTGCCGACCGGGCGTGTGATTGCCGTCAAGGGGCGCTTCTCGCGCAAGATCGGCTACGGCGGCAAGTACGCCGTCTTCGAGCGTGCCTCCCGAGCCTGAGCCGATCGAGGCGATTGCCACGGATCTCGGTGTCGATCCGTTTTTCGTGGAAAAGGACTGGTACGCGATCCGGCTGGTTGCGACGATCATCAACGTCAAGCAGGACAACCTCACGCTTGTCTTTTCCGGCGGCACCAGCCTTTCCAAGGGATACGGCCTCATCCGGCGTTTTTCCGAAGACCTCGACTTCAAGCTTCTTCTTCCAGACACCGGGATCACACGGCCCGCCCGCCGAAACTACCGGAGGGCAATTGTCGAGGCAATCCGTGCGGAGAACGACTGGACGCTCGAAGATGACGACGTGGAGGTCATGAATGACCACCGATTCTTCCGCTGTCAGGTCGCCTATCCCACACGCTTCACTGTGGCACCTACCTTGCGCCCGAGCCTGCAGCTCGAGGTAACGCTTGCCAGCCCGGCCCTTGCATCGGAGGAACGTTCGTTGCGGAGCTTCGCCGCCGAGGCGCGACAGGAACAGCCCGAGGTTCCACAGATCCACTGCGTTGCGCCAGCGGAGACCGCCGCAGACAAGGTCAGTGCGTTCACGTGGCGCGTATTGGATCAGCGTGCCCGCAAAGATCGCACGTTGATGCGACACGTACACGATCTGGCGGTACTTGAACCTCTTGCCACGGCGCACCAGGGGTTTCCCGGGTTGCTACATCGATTGCTGGACGCCGATGCAACGCGAGGCGCTACGAACCCGGACCTCGACGCGCGGACGCCCGTCGAACGTCTCGCTGTTGCGCTCGATGCAGTGACCGATCAGGAACATGCGGCGAACTATGAGGTCTTCGTCCGCGCAATGTGCTACGGCACGGAGAACGAGACCCCGACATACCAGGACGGCCTCGACGCCATCCGTCGCCTTGGGCAGCGTTTGGAGTGACTCGACCGCCGTAGAGTGCCCCACGCGCCGCATCGGGGCACGCGCAGCCACGCCCGCGGCAATGCTCGACGCGCTCGCCGAGCTGCGCGCGGCCGCCGCCGCACTCGACCGCTGGACGCACGCGTAGCATCCCGCCCCGGTGCTATTCCCCCGCGCCCACAAGCGCCGCGTCGACCGAACACCCTGAGCCCGGCGTTCACGACACCCAGCGAGTCCGCGCCGCATCTGCTCGAATCCACGCCACACCGGCTCGAACCCGCGCTGCGGAGCAGACAGGAAAACGGCGAGGGACGAAGCCATGTACTACGCCTTCTACAACCGTCTATGCGTACCCGTGACCGCGAGCGCCAGAACCGTCATCCGAGCCGCCCTCCGACGGCTCAGGAAGCCCAGCCGCAGGGGGCGGCGGCAACGAGCCGAACGCCACAAGCTGCTGCGCGCCGTGCTCAAGGAGCACGCCGACGCCATGCGCCTGTACCGCGCCGTGGCGATCGGCGCTGCCGGCAGAAGGAGCCGGCGGCGAACGCAGCGCGCCCCCCGCACCCCCGCGGCCTGAACGGCAACATCCCTTCATGCCTCTTCCTTGCTGGCTCGTTGTCTGTGTGTGCGCTGCGCAGTCGTGGTACGCTCCCGTTGCCACACGTTCTCCGGGTCGGGCCATGTCGTCTGACGCCGGGTCGCTCGCCGAATAGAACACTCCGCGCCAGCGGGGGAACAGGCGGGGTCCCTGCGACCGACATGGCCAGGAGTACGTGTGGCAACCGGCCCGGCGACCCCCTCGGGGATGGGGTGCCGGGTCTGCGCGCTGCCTGCAGTACGAGCGGTACGCCTCCGGCTGCGCGAAGGGAAAGCTGCATATTCATGCGCACGCCAACAATCGCCATCGTGGGCGCCTTCGCTGTCGCCGCCCTCCCGGTCGCGGCGTTCTTCGCTCCGACCCCGAGGGGTGCAATCCCGACGACGTTCTCGTTCATCGCCTTCGTGTCAGACGACGCCGGCCGCGACGTGTTCGCCCGAGGCGGAAACGGCATTCCAACCCGCCCGGCACGTTGGTCAACCGCGACATGACCGCGCCTCTCTGCCGGGGCCACGCGCGACGAACGGTGCGGCGTGCGGGCGAGTCCCTGGCGCCAGTGGTGGCGGATGGAACTCCCGAACGCTGCCCGGATCACGATCGGCTCGGACACGGGCCGCCTGCTCGCCAGCGCTGAACAGAGGTTCGCAGCCCTGCGGTCCCATTGCCGGCGAGTCACCGGCCGGCCGGTCCGAGCGCCAGTCGCGGTTGCTCGTCCTCGCGCCAATCGTCAATCCCGACCAAGGTCGAGCTGCCACATTCCCCGAAGGAGACGCCGCGTTCCCGACTCGTGCGGCTGCGGACCCGGTCGGGCGCTCACGCATGCCTGGGCGACCACGGCCGCACAGACTGCGCCGAACCCTGAAAGGCCGACCGGATCCGCCGGCCCCGGCCCACCGCCCAGCGGCCGTGGCTTCGAGACCACGGTCCAAGCGAATAGAGCCATTCCGCCGCCTCCCGGAGCGGCAAGCCGGTACGGGCCCGTCGCCGCCGCGCTCGACAGACGCATCGAGGGCGCGAAGGACAATAGTCTCCCGCCCCGCAGCGGGCCGCAGCAGCAAGACCAGCGGCGGAGTGTCCACTTCGTCATCCACCCGGAAGGCAGGCGCGACAGTCATGAATACAAGTCCCCTCGGCCACATCAAGACACTTGCAGAGAACATCGATCGGCTCGAGCGCCAGGTGGCGGTCTGGGCCGCCCACCGCAGTTGCGAGGAAGCCGATGTCCGATCGCATTCCGACGACCGGGCGCAGGTCGAGGCGGCGACCAGCAGGGCCGCCGTGAAGCTGCTCGCCATGGCCGCGGTCATGATCATCGATCCGTTGACGGATTCGGCCGGCGAGGACGTCAGACAACGGATCCTCAACCTGTCGGCCAAGACGCCGCGCTATAGGACCGGGTTCCAACTGTGCGACCTGATGGCGACCAAGCTGCGGGAGACGTGCAACAAGGCCGAGGGCCGCATCCACTGAGGGAGCTTCGCGGTAACGCCAACACCATGGAAGCGAACGCGGAGATCGACTGCAACGACGACCAGACGCTCAGCGCCGAGCTCCACCGCATCGCGGATTGGCACCGCAGGCACAACGGTGGATGCGAATCGACGCCCCGGACGAGCGAGTGCTGGCACCGTTCGTCGCCGGGGAAACCGGTGACCTGATTCACCGGTCCGACCTCGAGGCGTGGCAAGCCCGCCACGAGCAACTCCGGACCCCAATGGATGCCGGAAAGCGAAACGGCCTCCTCGGCGCACAACCCGAGGGCTAAGCGATCCCCTTCCGGCTACCACGCATCGTGATCGGCACGGCCCAGGCGGCCAGCGGTAATGGCCGCCCTTCGACCGCGCAAGAAGGCCTCTCCACGCGGCGACCGATCACAACCCGACCGCTACCGGCAACCCTGGCGCAGTGCGCCTCCACGACAAGGAGCCGACATGAAGAACCAGACAGAGATCCGTGCCTGCATCGATCCCGCCGCGGTCGACAAGGTGACCCGCTTCTTCAACGCGAGCACGGAGCAGACCCTGCAGGAGATCCTGCAGAACGCGCGGCGCTCCGGCGCGACCACGGTAGAGATCACCACCGAGGACGACGGCCGGCTGAGCATCACCGACGACGGGACCGGGATCGACGATCCCGCGGCGCTGCTCGCCTTCGGGCGAAGCGCCTGGGCCGCCGACACCCGCCACGGCGAGGACCCGGCCGGCATGGGCGTGTACGCACTGGCGAGGACGACCGCGACCATCGCGTCGAGACCGAAGGGGGCGCCGATGGGCTGGCAGGTCGAGCTCGAGCCCGACCACTACACGGGACGCAAGGCGGCCACCGTGGTCGACGCGGCCGCGGCGCCGGCGCCGAGCGGCACGAGGGTCAGTTTCCTCCCACCCGACGCGCGGTGGCACGCGCGCCGCGCCCCCGCCAGCGGGGACCGCGAGGCGGCCGCCAAGTGGTGGTTGTGGGTCTACGGCAACGCCATCAGAGCGGCCGTGCGCTATTACCCGCTCCCGGTGACCATCAACGGCAAGCGGGCCGAGCAGCAGGAGTTCCTGGGCGAGGCCCTCTACCGCCGCCGCTGGCGCGGCCTCGAGATCGGCGTCTTCGACACCGAGACCCACTGCGGCGAGCCGAACCTGAACTTCCACGGCCACGCCATCCGGATGGAGATCCCGACCGTGCCGACGCTACTCACCCAATGGCACGCGCGCATCGACGTGCGCCGCTGTCCGGAACTGGAGCTGGTGCTGCCGGCGCGGCAGGAGATCGTGCAGTCGGACTTCAGCAAGCAGCTCCAGGAGGAGGCCCGCAAGACGATCCTCCAGGCGATGGGCGTCGAGGCGGCCGAGGCGGGCTATCGGGTCTTCGACAAGGCCCGCGAGGCCGGCATCGCACTGCCGATCCCGGCCCCGGCGCTCTGCCCGTGGGAGCCGCAGACGGCGCGCTGGGACCAGCAGCGGGACCGCTCGGCCCGCCGGCCGGTCCGGCCGACCGATCTGCTGATGGACGCCCACCTGGACGCCTCCGACGAGCAGCTGCTCGCCCACGCGCTCAAGGGGACGCAACTGCGGCGCGAGATCCACGATGCGGACACGCGCCTGGAAGGCTACGAGTGGTACGACCACCTGGGGCGCATCACCCGCATGGACATCGACCTGGTCTACGGCGCCGAGACCATCCGGCTGCGCCGGCCGCAGACGAAGTGGCCTCGGGTTCCGACAAAGCGACCCAAGGCCGTACGGATCACGCTCGCGGTCGATCGCGGCGGCAGGAAGAGCAATCTCCATCTCGACAGCGACGTCGCGTTCGTCGACACGAACGACCACGCCGGCTGCCCGGACGGGGCGGGGATCGTGCTGACCGAGACGGCGCGCATCGACCAGTCCGACCTGGAGCAGTTGGTGACCGCGTCCTTCTTCTCCCCGGACGACGGCGCCGACGCCGACTCGATCGAGCGCCAGAAGGCCGAGTTCGCCGAGGCGGCGCGCGACGCGGCGCTGCGGCTGCTTGCCACCCCCGAGCAGCGCATCAAGCAGATGGTGCGCAACGGCATCGAGGACACCGTCCGGAAGTACGTCCCGCGCAACAGCAACGCGACGATCCGCATCGAGCGGACCGCCCGGAACACCTCCATCGACATCGAGCTGGAACACCTCGAGCAGGCAGGCTGACTCTCCAATCGGCCGACTAAACAGCTCCTGGCCCAGGCCGGCTGCCCGAACGCCCTTTCCGGTGGGCCCGGGCGATGCGCGGCCGCCGACTCCGACAACTGCTCCGCGGCGCGGCCCGCCCGCCGCGGGGAGAGCCAACAAGGAAGGAGGACCAACGCGCACGCCCGAGGTGTGCCCGCCCGGACACGAAGCGTGCTGCCGGGGAAACGTCGCCGCCCGCGGAAACCGAGACGGAACGCGCCCGCAGACGAGCCGCGACGCTGGCCGCGCTCGACCGAGCCGCAGCCGAGGCGCGGCGCCAGGCAGAGCCCGCGCGCGAGTCCGACTACAGCTCGACGCGCCTGTGGGACGCCTGCATGGCGCTCATCGAGGCGGCCGAGGACACGCTGGCGGCCCACTTTCACGAGTAGCCGATTGCCCCGGAGGAGAACCGGAAGGGAGAAGCAGACGCAATGTCGAAGATCACGAACCGGAACATTCCGCTCGGCCAGCTCGAGCTGGCTCCGGACAACGTGCGGCGCACGCCGGCCGATGCGGCGGCCGACGAGCAGCTGCGCGCCAGCATCCTGGCGCTGGACGTTCTCGAGAACCTGCTCGTGCGTCCGAAGAAGGGCGTCAGGAACACCTTCGAGGTCGTCGCCGGCGGCCGCCGGCTTGCCGCGCTGCAGGCGCTCGCCGCCAACGGCGACATCCCCGGCGACCACCCGGTCCCGTGCCGGCTGCTCAACGGCGCGGCGACCGGCACCGACGTCTCGCTCCACGAGAACGAGGTGCGCGCGGCGATGCATCCGGCCGACCGGTTCGAGGCGTACCACGCCCTGACGAAGCAGGGGCTCACCTCGTCGGTCATCGCCACGCGCTTCGGCGTCCCGGAGCGCTCCGTCGAGCGGCTCCTCCGGCTCGCCTCGGTCTCCCCCGAGCTCGTCGCCGCCTATCGGGACGAGAGGATGACGCTCGAGACGCTCATGGCGTTCTCCGTGACCGAGGACCACGCCGCGCAGAAGGAGATCTGGGACCGCTCGCAGGCGCAGCACCGGGCGCTGTGGCCGAACGAGGTCCGGCGGGAGCTGACCGAAGGCGCGGTGGCGGGCAACGCCGCGCTGGCGCGCTTCGTGGGCATCGAGGACTACGAGCGGGCCGGGGGCACGGTCCAGCGGGACCTGTTCAGCCAGGACTCGGACGGCGTCTATCTCACCGACCGCGCGCTGGTGAACCGGTTAGCGGGTGAGAAGCTCCAGGCCGCGGCCAACGAGCTGGCCACCGAATGGAAGTGGGCCGAGGCCCGCATCGAGCCCGACTACGAGGCCGTCAACCGCATGGTGCGGCTGAAGATGGTCCCGGTGCCGCCCACCGAGGAGGAGCAGGCGCGGCTCGACGCGCTGCGCCAGAAGCTCGCGAGCTTCGACGACGCCGGCCAGCTCGGCGACGAGCAGGTCGACGAGTACTACCGCGTCGAGGCCGAGGCCAACGCCCTTGAGGAGGAGCTCGACGAGAAGGGCACCTTCCGCGAGGAGGACAAGGCGATCGCCGGCTGCGTCGTCTACGTCGCCCCGAACGGCGAGGTCGGCGTCATCGGCGGCCTGGTCCGGCCGGAGGACGTCCCGAAGCGGGAGGAGCGGCCCACGCCGGAACCGAAGGCGCCGGCCAGCCACGCGCCGGCCGAGGGGGACACGGGCGAGGCGGCGGTAGCCGGGACGGCCCACAGCGGTCAGGCGACGGCAGCCGACTCGGCCGAGGACGGCGCCGTCGACGCGCCGGTCCCCTCCTTCGGCGAGCGCTTCGAGGACCCGGTCTGGTCCAGCGGCCGGACGAAGCCCAGCAACCCCGCGGTGAAGGCCGCCGAGGAGGCGGGGATGAGCCTGTCGCTGACCAACGATCTGAAGTCCATCCGGACGGGGATCGTCAAGGCGCGGCTCGCCCGCAACTTCGCGGTCGCCTTCGACCTGTTCGTCTTCGAGCTCGTCGAGAAGCTCCACACGCTGGGGCGCGACAACTGCACGAGCATCTCCGGCGCCGAGACGCACATGCGCCCTGTGGACCGGCTCCGCGAGGACGACTTCGCCACCGCCAACCCGGGCGAGAAGCTGTTCGTCCGGCCGAAGCTGGACATCGGCGCCGAGGACCGGCTCGCTCGCTTCGACGCGTTTCGCAACCTCGACCGCAGGACGAAGCAGCGCCTGTTCGCCGGGTGCGTCGCCGCCATGCTCAACGACCAGATCGCGTTCGAGCCGCTGGCCAGGCCGGAGCTGGAGCGGGTGATCGAGCTGCTCGACATCGACTTCGCCGGCCAGGTGCGGCCGACCGAGCAGTACTTCTGGCGGCGGCTCAAGCGCGAGCAGCTGCTGAAGGTCGGCCGGCAGGTCCTCGGCGACGCCTGGGCCGACGCGCGGCTGCGGGCGAAGAAGGCCACATTGGCCGAGGAGCTCGGCGGCATCTTCGGGCCGCAGCCGGCCGCCCGCGGCGGGTTCGACGCCGAGGTGCGCGAGCGCATCGAGGCCTGGACGATGCCGGGCTTCAAGCCCTGGGACCACGACAGCGGCCTGGTCGACAACGGCGCGGCCGACGCTGCGGCGCCGGCCGAACAGGCCGACAAAGCACCGGGCACGAACGACGAGGCCGAGGCCGGCGCGGCCGAGACGGTCGTCGACTTCCCGGAACCGGCCCCGGACGCCCCGGCGCCGGTCGCCGAGGCCGACGATCTGCCGGCCTTCATGCACGAAGAGTCGGCCTGACCTGAACCCGCCTGCCTGACGGGGTCCCCGGACCCGGGGACCCCGCCCCCCGCGGACAGAGCCGGACAGGAGGGCAAGGCCCGCAACGGGCCTTCGTCCGCCGAAGCGCCGCGGCCAGGGGAGGACCGCGAAGGATGGCAATAGGACAAACCGCTGCATCGAGACCGGGCGAGGACGTCCGCACGCGGAACCCGCAGGACCTGCGGCCGAGCCGCGCGAGCGGGTGCTCGCCGAAGTTCTGCGCGCTGATGTGCTGGCTGCTCGACGTCGAGCCGATGACGACGCCGGCAATCGTCGACCTGTGCGTGACGCAGGACTGCGTCTGGCTGGCGACCACCGAGGACCCGTTCTTCAACCACCTGCTCGGCAGCCTCGACGACGCCGAGCGCAACGTGCGCGCCTGGGCCGAGACGTGCAACGCGCACCCGGAACTCACCGAGAACCTGCTCTCGAAGCTGCGCAAGCACGCGGCCTAGCGGCCCGGTGCGAGATCACGACCACCACCCTGAACGAGGGAACGAGACAGCCGATGACGACGCAGCAGAGCGCCGCCGCCAGCCTGTTGGACGAGACCCCCGCGGCCGGACCGCGTCAGATCGGCGAACTGCTGTTCCGCGCGGCCCGGAGACTGCTCCGGACCCTGGAACGGGGGGAACGCATGGAACGCCGCGCCTTGCGCGAGGCGATGACCGCCGCCTTCGGGCTCTCCGACGCCCAGGGCGGCTGGAGCTGGAAGGAGGCATACGACGCCGCCGAGGGCGCGATGACGCTCTTCCTGCTCCGGTATGGACGCCGCATCCTCCGGAGCGGTCTCCGTGAGGGGCTCGGCTACGTCGAGCGGGCCGCGCGCCTGGAGCCGCCGCACACCTACCGCTCGGAAGAGCAGATCCGGATGCAGCAGTTCTCCACGCCGCTGGGCCTAGCCTACGCGGTCGCCGCGGCCGCGCGGATAGAAGCCGACGACCTGGTGCTCGAGCCCTCGGCCGGCACCGGAACCCTGGCCGTGATGGCCGCCTGGCGGCTGCAGCCGGAGCGGCAGGGGAGACTGCTCCTCAACGAGCTCGCCCGCAACCGCGCCGACCTTCTCGATCACCTCTTCCCCCAGGTCGCGGTCACGAGGCTCAACGGCGAGCACATCGGTCACCTGCTGGAGACCCAGCCCGGGGTGGTGGTCATGAATCCCCCGTTCTCGAGACGGGCGACCGGCGGGGCTCTCGACCCCGACGCCGATCTCAAGCACGTGCGATCCGCCTACCGCCTGCTGCGCCCCGGAGGGCGGCTCGTGGCCGTCACCTCCGCCCATTGCATCCCCGACGGCGAGCAGTGGCGCCGGGCCTGCCAGGCCGAATCGCTGCAGCCGATCATCCGTTTCACCGCCGAGGTGGGCGGCCAGGTGTACGCGACCCGGGGAACGCGTTTCGCGTCCCGCCTGACCGTGGTCGACAAGCCGACGGGCCTCGGAGAACAGCCCGACTCGGCGGTCGACACGCACGCGCGCGCCGACACCGGCGCCGACCTGCTGGAGCTCGTGACCGAGCGCGTGCCGCACCGGCTGGCGCTGCAGGCGCCGGCGCGCAGGCGCCGCAAGGCGGCCGAGCCGATCCCGCCGGCCCGCAGGACGAAGCCGCTCACGCTCGTCGAGCACAACTGGGGCCCGGTCGAGCGGCTCAAGTACGAGCCGGTGCATCACGACGAGCACGCGTGCGCGGAGGCGGACGACGCCGGACCGTACGCGCCCTGGAGGCCGGAGACGATCCGGGTTCGCGACGCCTTCGACCACCCGACCGCGCTCGTGCAGACGCAGGCGATGGCGGCCGTGCGCCATCCGGCGCCGAAGTACCAGCCGACGCTGCCGTCGGCCATCCTCCGTCAGGGCCGGCTGTCGGCCGCACAGCTCGAGAGCGTCGCGCTGGCCGGCGAGGCGCACGAGCAGCACCTGCCGGCCTGGCACCTGGTCAGCCGCACCTGGGAGCGGAGCGTCCGCGTGGACGTGGACGGCGAGCCGAGTCCGGCGGCGATCGCTCACGCCCAGCAGGAGAACCCCGGCGAGCACTTCGAGCAAGCCCCGGTACGGTTCCGCCAGGCGTGGATGCTGGGCGACGGCACCGGATGCGGCAAAGGCCGGCAGGTGGCCGCCGTCATCGCCGGGCACTGGCTGCAGGGCCGGCGGCGCGCACTGTGGCTGTCGCAGTCCGACAAGCTGATCGAGGACGCCCGCCGCGACTGGGCCGCCGTCGGCGGCAGCGAGGCCGACGTCGTCCCGATCCGGCGCATCAAGCAGGGCCAGCCGATCCGGCTCGCCCAGGGGGTGCTCTTCTCGACCTACGCGTCGCTGCGCACCGCCGAGCGTCAGGGGCGCAAGGCTCGCCTCGATCAGATCATCGAGTGGCTCGCCGCTGGCGCCACCGAGCAGGCGCGCCACGCCTACGACGGCGTCGTCGTCTTCGACGAGGCGCACGCAATGGCCAACGCCGCCGGCAAGAAAGGCGCGCGGGGCGACGTGCTCCCGTCGCAACAGGGCCTCGCCGGGCTCCGACTGCAGAACGCGTTGCCCGGCGCGCGCGTCGTCTACGTCTCGGCCACCGGGGCGTCGACCGTCCATGGCCTGGCCTACGCCAAGCGCCTCGGGCTGTGGGCGACGGCGCTGACGCCGTTCGCCACGCGCGAGCACTTCGTCGAGGCGATGGAACGGGGCGGGGTGGCGGCCCTGGAAGTGGTCGCCCGGGATCTGAAGGCGCTGGGCCTGTACCAGGCGCGCGCTCTGGCCTACGACGGCGTCGAGATCGACATGCTGCGGCACGCGCTGACCGGCGAGCAGCGCGCCATCTACGACGAGTACGCCCACGCGTTCCAGATCATCCACGACCACCTGGACGAGGCGCTCGAGCTGACCGGCGTCAACGGCGACGACGGCGGCGGCGACCGCGCGGCCCGCGCCGCCGCGCTGTCGGCCTTCGAAGGCGCCAAGCAGCGGTTCTTCAACCACCTGCTCACCGCCATGAAGACGCCCACGCTCATCCGCTCGGTCGAGCAGGACGTCGCCGAGGGGCGCGCCGCCGTGATCCAGATCGTCTCGACCGGCGAGGCGCTGATGGAGCGGCGGATCGAGCAGATCCCGGTCAGCGAGTGGGACGACCTGTCGATCGACATGACCCCGCGCGAGTACGTCCTCGACTACCTGCGCCGCGCGTTCCCGCTCGACCTGTACGAGGAGTACGCCGACGAGGAGGGGAACATCCGCAGCCGCAAGGTGCTCGATCCCGACGGCAACCCGGTGCAGTCGCAGATCGCCGTCCGCATGCGCGACGAGCTGATCGAGCGGCTCGGCGCGATGCCGCCCGTCCCGGCCGCCCTCGACCAGCTGATCCATCACTTCGGCGCCGAGCGCGTCGCCGAGATCACGGGCCGTGCCCGCCGCGTCGTGCGCGTCGCCGACCACGAGGGAGAGCGCCTGGCCGTGCGCACGCGGCCGGACTCCGCCAACCTGAGCGAGGCCCAGGAGTTCATGGCCGGCAAGAAGCTGATCCTCGTCTTCTCGGGAGCCGGCGGGACGGGGCGCAGCTACCACGCCGACGCCGGCTGCGGAAACCGCCGACGCCGCGTTCACTACCTGCTGGAAGCCGGATGGCGCGCCGACCAGGCCATCCAGGGACTCGGGCGCTCGCACCGCACGCACCAGGTGTCGGCCCCCGTCTTCCGGCCCGTGACCACCGACGTGAAGGCCGAGCGCCGGTTCATCTCCACCATCGCCAAGCGGCTGGACGCGCTGGGGGCGATCACGCGCGGCCAGCGCAACGCGCAGACGGCCATGGGCGACGACGACCGCGCCCTCTTCCACGCGAGCGACAACTTCGAGTCCGTCTACGCGCACAAGGCGCTCCGCCAGTTCTACTACGACCTGGTGGGGAACCGCATCGACGGGTGGTCCGAAGAGCGGTTCCACCGCGCCACCGGCCTGGCGCTCGCCACCGACGGCGGCACCGAGCTGAAGCACGACACGCCGCCGATGCCGACCTTCCTGAACCGGCTGCTGGCGCTGCCGATCGACGACCAGAACGAGCTGTTCGTGCACCTGGAGGAACTGATCGAAGGCAATCTCGAGCAGGCCATCGAGAGCGGCGCCTACAACCAGGGCGTCGAGGACGTCGACGCCGACGAGATCGAGCTGACGAACACCGAGACGCTCGCCACCGACGAACGAACGGGAGCGACGACCCGCATAGCCGAGCTCGTCTGCCGCAAGCGGACGCGGCCGCTGAAGCCGGAAGCGGCCATCGGCAAGGCGCGCAAGGCGGCTGAGCAGCGCGGCCGCGCCGACGAGGTGCGACTCGTTGCGCGCAGGCTCCCTGGAAAGGACCCGGAAGCGGCCGTCGTGGCGCCGGCGCCGTCCTGGCTCCTCGACAACGGCGGCATCCAGCCGCGCGTGCGGCTCCTGCAGCCCGACAGCCAGCGCACCCAGGCGAAGCACCTCTTCGAGGAGGACGGCTGGGGGGCGACCGCGGCCGTTGCCTGGACCTCCGTCTGGGAAGAGCAGATGAAGCGCGTGCCCATGCACGTCGAGACGCGCATCTGGCTCGTCACGGGCCTGTTGCTCCCGTACTGGAACCGCTTGCAGACCGAAGACATGAAGATCCGCCGCGCCGTGACCCGCGACGGCCGGCGGCTCGTCGGACGCCTCGTGAGCCTCGCCGAGGTCAATGCCGTGCGCGTCGCCTTCGGCCTCGAGGGACGCATCCGCATCTCGGCGGCCGAGATGTGGAAGATGCTGACCGAGACGAAGAGCAAGGTGCCGCTCAGCGAGGGAAAGCGGCTCGTCTGCCGGCGCGTGATGGGCCAGCCGCGCGTCGAGATCCACGGCGTCGACTACCGCACGCTCGCCGACCTGAAGCGCCGCGGCTGCAAGACCGAGGTCATCGCCTACGAGACCCGGGTCTTCGTGCCCGACCAGGCAGTCCTCGAACGGGTCCTCGATCGGTATGCTCCCGACGGCGCCGAACCGTCGGCGCAGGGCTGACGGCGACTGGCGGCCGAAGCCGCACCGAGGGGAGGACCGGATGTTCCACATCGTCTTCGGGGAAGGAACCCGCGGGATCAGGGAGGCGATCGCCCCGGCCAACATCGAACAGATAGGGCCGCAGGCATTCGCCTTCGACGACGACCTCGACGAAGACAGGGAGAGCTTCGAGAGCACCGTCAAGAACCTGCAGAAGAAGCTCAAGGGCGACTTCGTCGTCATCACCCCCCAGTACTGGGGCGGACGCGGCAGCAAGGCGCTGGCCGAGAAGATGGCAGGTTGGTTCGCCAATGCCGACGGCATCGAGTTCAACGCCGGCGAGGAGAAAGCCGGTTGACATCACGTTCGAACAGGAGGGTCTGGACGGAGTCGAGCCACCGCGGCGACCTGTGGTCGATCCTGGCCGGAGGAAGGCTCCCCGGCCGACATCTTGACCGCCAGCCTGCGGCTCGACGCGGTGCAGGAGCCCGAACCGACCCGCACTGGCTGACCCCGAAGCGGCGGCACAAGGTAGGAGGACAGCTCTACGTTGACAGCGAGGCTAACGAAAACTAGCGTACAGAGAGAAAGAACATGGAGAGCCCTGGAATCATCCCGATAGTGCTGACCGGCATGGGCATGGTCGCAGCAGTACTGCTGGGCGTGTGGGGGATCGTGGCACGGTACGACGACCGGATGCGAAACCGGATGGATGCGCTCCGAGACCGGATCAACGACCGGATCGACGCCCAGGGGAAAGAAACGACCGAGCAGCTCGGGCAGCTCCGGGAACGAATGGCCAAGCTCGAAGGACTGCTGGAAGGCCTCCGGGAAGCAATCACGGGAAAACGGGCCGCATAGGCCGGGCAATCAATACCCACGACCGCCAAGACCTCGTACTCGCACACCAGATGGTGCGCCGCCACGAGGAACCGCTACCGGCGGCGACCGAGTGTCGAGAACGCCGCAAGGAACGGACCGCCCGCACACGAATCCCGGCCGGAACGGCAAACACAGGAATTGTGGCCAAGCGGCCAGATTTCCGGTGCAATCACACCACCGCCCGACGACCGCGCGTGGCCGGCGGCCATCCGCAACGACGAGACCACAACGTGACACCCCGACCCTTGTCGACCCGTACCGCAACGCGCGGCGCTTCGTCGACCTGCCTCATTGACGAGATGGTGAAGACCGCGGGACGCGGCGTGCTCACGCCGTCGCTGGAGCGGGAGTACGTCGCGCGGCAACTGCCACCCGCCGACGCCCGAAAGCTGCGGGCCGGACCCGGGTGGGAGCTCGTCTACGAAACGGGGGAGCGCTCGACCATCGTCTGGGCGACCGGCGTGCGTGAGTGCGTCTGGGTCCCGGCCGATGCAAACAGGGCAGCGCCCGACCAATGAAGAGAACACCGCGAACCGACGCCCTCCCTACGGCGTTCGCGCCCGTGCTCGTCGCATAGACCGCGCCCGCCCGTCCTGCGTCGCATCGGCCCACGGCCCTGCGAAGAATCACCCGGCTGCGCCACGCGGTCGAGGACGCCGCCACGACGACCGCCCCGGTAGAGAACCGGAACTTCCTGGGCACCTCATCGACGCCGTCCCCGCACCCTCGAGAGCCGCCGCCGAGACGTGCCGGAATTGCACTTGATCCATTCGAGGGGTTCTTCGCTTGGAGGACTTGCCCCTCGGCGCAACCGAACCCGACCCCGCGACGGAGGCCAACATGGCAAGGACATGGCCGGAGCACCGAGCCGAATTTCCGGCGATGGGGGAGCACATCGCCGACGCAGGCATCGAGGCGATGCAATGGGCCGAGGCCCCGCCCGAAAGCCTTGCTGAGGCAGAGGAACTGCTCCGCCAGCTCGAGCGCGACCAGTGGGGGGCACTGCCGCGAGACCGGTGGGGAGGGCCGACCGAACATCCTTCCAACAAGCGCATCCTGGAGCAGGTAGCCAATCTGGTGCGCGAGGCCATCGGTTCCGCCCTGCTGGGCGTCGACCCGCGAACCTGGTCCATGGGACCGGCCTGCATCCAGGACGGCATCGTCGACGGCGAGTCGATCGAAGAGGCGGGCTTCCAGGTCGAGATCAACGACCACGGCAACGTCACCGTGATCTCGGGCGACGACGACGTGTGGAGCTGTGTCTGACAACGCAGACAAGCGCTCCGACATGCCCATACTTCGGGTGAAGGAACGGTTCCGACCCCCGGCGAACACCGATTCGGCATCAACGAACGCCGCCTCACGCACCAATCCAATGAAGCTGACCGAAGCGGAGCCGGGAGATCGGCTGCAGCACAAGGGCCGCCGCGTGGAGATCGTCGACCACGGAACCGAGCGCCACAACGGCAGGCTGCGGCGCTGGGTCGACTACAGCGACCTGGACGAGCACGACCAGCGCGCCGGCCAGGTCATGCGCGCCGCGGCCGGCGACGACGAGCCCACCGGCTGGCGCCGCGTGCTCGCAGGCGCCAAACCGGACTTCGAGCTCGACTTGCGGAACGACCGGATCGTCGTGACGCCGACGACCGCCAGAGGCAGGGACTACTGCCGCCACCGGTTCGGACACCGCGGCGAGACGACCATCGCCGCCGAACGTGCGCCCGACATCATCGAGCTTATGGCCCGCGCCGGACTGCGGCCCTACAGCGGGAATCTGCTCGCCTTGTTCCTGGCCGGCAAGGCCATCCAGCAAATCCAGCGGAACGAACGCGAGCAGTAGTAGCGGCAGCGAAGAACTCCCCGATCCGGCCTGGGTCGCCTCGCCCGGTATCGCTCTCGTTCCCTCTTCGGCAGAACGACCTCTTCGGAAACGTGCAGAACGTATGCAGCCTGTGGGCCGCCCTGCCGGCCTGCTTGCATCCCGGCCTGAAGGGTGCGGCGCGTTGAGCGCGCGGCCTGCATCCGCAAATCGCGATACGCGCCTGTGCGCCGACCTGCCGAAAACGGGTCGGCGCACGACGGAACTGACACGGGATTCATCGGAGGTGGACGGATGAGCGAACGATACGGCGCCGACTTGCACGATCAGCCCTCTCGCGGCGTTCCGCCTCGAAATGGAGTGAACTGGCGCGACGCCTGCCAGCCGGCGCCCGGACGGGCGGCCGACCGGTCGCGCGGCGTGGCCCGGCTCGTCGGCGACAGCCGGCCGATGCGCGAGCTGAAGGCTCGGATCCGGCGGTTGGCGGCCTCCCCGTTCCCGGTGGTCATCCACGGGGAGTCGGGCACCGGCAAGGAGGTGATCGCCCGGGCGATCCACGAAGAAGGTCCCCGCGGACACGCGGTCTTCGTCCCCGTCAACTGCGCGGTCCTCGGCGACGAGCTGTTCGAGTCCGAGCTGTTCGGCCACGCCAAGGGAGCGTTCACC
This sequence comes from Acidobacteriota bacterium, assembly GCA_009861545.1. Classification (NCBI taxonomy): domain Bacteria; kingdom Pseudomonadati; phylum Acidobacteriota; species Acidobacteriota bacterium. The sequence continues at coordinate 18,825 of VXME01000037.1, forward strand.
AGCGCCTCGCGGGACCGCAAGGGCCTGCTGGAGCTGTCGTCGGGCGGCACCGTCTTCCTCGACGAGGTCGCGGAACTCTCACCCGGCGCCCAGGCGAAGCTGCTCCGCGTGCTGCAGGACGGCGAGGTCCGCCGGCTCGGCGAGAACCGCACCCAGCGGTTGGATCTGCGCGTCGTTGCCGCCACCAACACGGCGCTCGACGACGAGGCGGCGGCGGGCCGCTTCCGAAGGGATCTGCTGTATCGCCTGAAGGTCCTCGAGCTCACCGCGCCCCCGTTGCGCGACCGGACGCCGGACATCGCGCAGCTCACCGCCCACTACTGGGACAACATGAGCGCGGCCGCGGGGAGCCGCGCGAGCCTGGCGCGCGAGACGGTGACCGCGCTGGCCGCGCATCCGTGGCCGGGCAACGTCCGGGAGCTGCAGAACGTGCTGGCCAACCTGACTGTCACCGGGCCGCTCGAGGGCGCGGTCGGCCCGGACGTGCTCCCCGCCGCCATCCAGCGGGAAGTCGCCGCCGAGCGCCGGCCCACGCTCGCCCAGGCGCGCGAGGAACTCGAACGCGCCATGGTAAGAGACGCGCTCGGACGCCATGCCGGCATCTCCGGCGCCGCCGGCGAGCTGGGCATCACGCGCCAAGGGCTGTCCAAGCTGATGGTGCGCCTCCGGGTCGACCGACTCGATCCGAGCCGCCAGCGGCCAGAATCCGCCGCCCACCCTGCGATCCCGCATGGCCCGTCGGAACCGTCGCCGCCGAGGAAAAGCCCATTGGCGAAACCCTTCCCGGAAGCCGGCGCCGGCGCCGTGCCCTAGCTTGGGCCCCTGCGGCCTCGACACCTGATTCGTGCACCACGCGGCCCCACCCTGGGCGGCACACGAGAAACCCGCGCCTCAAGGCGCCGTCCGCTTCCGGTTCCCGATGGACCCTTGTTGTCCAGCCTCCCTCGAGGCTTGTTCACGCGCGGCACCGTCTGCACGGTCCCGACACGACGCACCGCGCCGTCATTCGCCATCCGATAGCGCGAGCGGGACCCGCTCGATCAGAGCCGCCGAGGGCGGCCGGCCCCTGTCCACGGCCGAACGGAACCGGTCGTAGTTCTCGCGGGCGGCGGCGCGCGCCTGCCCGAGCGAGACCTCGGGGAACGACCCGAGCATCCGCTCATACGCGCGCCCGTTCCACCACAGCCGTTGAATCCAGTAGCGCCGCGTCCTGCTGAGGACGCGCAGAAACAGACCCCGGCCGTCGTAGTACCGGCCCCGCCGCACGAGCCGGTGGAAATGGCAAGTTGAAAAGGGACCCCCGTGGCAACGTGAAAAGGGACCCC
>VXME01000038.1 GCA_009861545.1 Acidobacteriota bacterium
GGGGGTCCCTTTTCAGATTGCCGCGGGGTCCCTTTTCATCTTGCCGCTACCATCTACGGCGTGCTCAGCTACACGGTGTCGCAACGCCGGCGCGAGATCGGCGTCCGCATGGCGCTCGGAGCCGGACGCGGGCAGGTCGTCAAGCTGGTGGTGGGGCAGGGCGGCGTGCTGGTCGCCGCCGGGGTCGTGCTCGGCTTGGTGGCTGCCGCCACGGCCAGCCGCATCGTCGAGAGCGTCCTGTTCGGCGTCACGCCGGCCGACCCGCTGACTTTCACGGCCGTTACCGCGGTGCTCCTCGGCGTCGCGTTGCTCGCCTGCTGGTTGCCGGCGCGCCGCGCCGCGCGGATCGATCCGATGAACGTGCTCCGCGAGGCCTAGCGGTCCAGCCCGTTATTCGACGCGACGCGCTCGCGAAGCAGCGCTTCCAGTTCAGTCACCCGCGCTTCGGCGGCCGCAACCCGCGTTTCCGCGGTCCGCCGGGCGGCGGCTTCTTTCAGGCGACCCTCGGCCTCCCGGAGACGGTCCTCGGCTTCCTCGTCGTGACTGCGCAGATCGACGCCGGTCACCGGATCCTGAAAGCGCATCTCCCGCCCCGGGACCGCCCGCAGCTCCAGCCCGAGCGTCTCGCTGCGCAGCGTCAGCGTCCCGTCCAGCGCCGTCGCCGCCGGTTGACGGACGTAGCCCGACGGCGTCCACCGCTCTCCCTGCAGACGCGCGGGCAGATGTTCTCCCAACGGGTCGTACTGCCAGTACTCGCGCACGCCGAGCCGCGCATACACCGACCGCTTCCGCCCGACGTCCTCCCGCCACGTGCTCGGCGACGCGACCTCCAGCACGAAGGCCGGCGCCTGTCCCTCCTCCCACAGCTTGTAGTTGAGCCGCCGGCGCTTCTCCACGCCGAACACCACGAAGATGTCCGGGGCGACGGACACTCGCGGATTGCCCTCCTCGTAATAGATGAGAAGGTCTCCAGAAACGTACACGTCCCGGCGGCTCTTGAAGTGGCGGGTCAGGGCGGCGATGCCGTACATGATCGCATCGCGCTGGGCGTCGTTCTCCGCCATCGGCTTGCCGTCCGAGCTCGGGTAGTGAATCGGCACGGCGGCAGGCGCGGGTCGCATCATTGCGGGACTTCTCCAGACGGTGCGGCAGTCCGCACGATTCCCCAAGCTACCACACGCTGCGCCGCCGTCGACACCTCAGGGCGTCCGTTGCGGGAGGCTGAAGCACGTATCGTGCCGACCGTCGGGTGCGGGACCGCAGGAACCGATCATCGGTTCAGGATAGACGCGGGGCCGCTTCCGCAATGGCTTCGTCCGTTGCCTCGAGGGTGACCGCGCATCCGGCTTCGGAGTCCTGGCGATTCCCGCCGGTGTATCGTGGACGAAAGGAGAAACACGATGAGGATCAGCCGTCGAGAGCTGCTTGCCGCCGTGGGCGCGATGGGCGCCGGACTGGGTGCAGCCGCCGCGACGCCTGCGTTCCCGGCATTCGTCCAGTCTCGGCCGCTGCGCATCGGCGCGCTCATCTCGCGGATGGACCGGCAGGGTCAGGACGAGCTGATTCAGCCCTATGACCAGCAGATGCGGCTTGGACTGGAGCTCGCAATCGCGGAGCTGAACGCAGCGGGAGGCATTCTCGGGCGGCAGGTCGAGCTGCTCGTCGCCGACGACGAAGGCAGCCCCGCGCCGGGCGCCGCGGCGGCGATCGATCTGATTCGGAACGAGGGCGCCGAGGCGCTCGTGAGCGGCTTCGTCATGGCGATGCCGCCGTACATGGACCGCACCCTCGAGCGCGAGGGCCTGGACGTCCCGGTGGTGCATGCCATGCAGACCCCGGGCACCTACTGCGGGCGGGTGGCGCACGTCGGCTCGACGACGCTCCAGTCGATTTCGACGCTGATCGAGCACCGCGGCCCGGACGCCCGGCAGCGCACGTTCCAGATCTCGGACTGGGCGCCCTCGCAACGGACCGTCTCGAACCAGTTCTACCGCCACGTGCAGGCCGGTTCCACCGGGGCGGCGCTGGTGACGACGCCGGTCCGCGGCAACAGCCCGGGTGAGTACACCGGGCTCGTCCAGTGGGCGCGCGACCTCGACGCGAGGAACTTCTGGATCTCCATTCCGCGGCCGTACGCCGTGAACGTGGTGACGCAGGCCGACTCGCTCGGCATCGCGTCCGATTTCGCCTGGCACTTCCTGGAGTTCAGCGAGTGGCAGGCGTCGCAGCTCCCCGCCGGCGTCGAGGCCTGGACGTCGGTGCCCTTCGTGGCGAGCGAGGACCGCCCCGCCGTCCGCGACTTCGTGGCGCGCGCCCGCCGGCACGCGGGCGACGACCTGGTCACGCACGTTGCCTTCTCGCACCATACGGCCGTCCACGCGCTGGCGCGGGCGATGGAGGAGGCCGGGACCACGGCGGCAGGCCCGGTGCGGGCGGCGCTCGACGGCCTCCGTCTGGAGGTGGCCACCGGCACGTTGACGCTGGGGTCGGGCGGCTACGCGACGATGCCGATGTACGTGGCGCGCGCCACGCGCGACGGTTTGGAGGTGGTGCAGCGGTTCGAGGCGGCGGCGCCGGGTGCGGCGTGCGGGTGACCCGCGCCTGCCGCGCGCGGCCCGTTGGCGCCAGTGTTGGTGGCGGCGCCGTCGCAGACCTGGGCTTCGTGTCGCCCGGTCGCGCCGCGATGATCCGGCATTGGGTACGCTGGTTCCTGCCGTTGCTGGCAATCGCCGGTCTTGGGGTGCTGCCGGCAGTGGCTCAGACCGGCGCCGCCGGTCCGGCCGGCGGCGCGGCGGGCGAATGGACCTATTTCGGTGGCACGCGCGCCTTCACCCGCTACGCTCCGCTAGGAGCTTGCGCCGCAGAACGCAGTGCAGCGAAGTTCTGCGACGCAAGGTCAT
>VXME01000039.1 GCA_009861545.1 Acidobacteriota bacterium
CCGCCGTCCACTTGGCCACCACCGGGGGGTGCGGGGGTGTCGGGGGACGGCCCCCGCCGGCCCGCCCGGGGGCGGGCGCGGGCGCGCCGGCGGCCGGCAGCGGCGACTGGATATCGTTCTCGTTCTTTTCGGCGCTCGCCCAGAACTACACCGGCATCACACCGGTCTCGGTCGCCGCGGGGATGCTGGTGGGCGCCAGGCTGGTGATCTCCGTCGGCTGGGCGCTGGTCGTCTTCGCCGCCGTCATGTCGGCGATACAGCCGCAGCTCGAGCGGATTGCCCGTCGCAACGCGCCACGGGACGCCGACTGAAGCCCCGCAGTCGTCCCGCCGCTCGTGGCGGCCTGCACAGAACGCCCACTACGACGTGGCGCTGCAGCTCCTCGAGCACGGCGCCGATGCGACCGCGACCGAGTCGGGCTGGACGCCGTTGCACCAGTTCGTCTGGACCCGCCGCCCGAACCGGCACTACAACAACCCGGCCCGCTTCCCCCCCCGACCGGGGACGACGGCATCTTGACATCATAAAGCTATGGCATCATGATGATGCAATGAGGACGACATTGACTCTTGACGACGATGTGGCGGACTTCTTGAAGGAACAGAGCCGCCTGCGGGGCAGGCCGTTCAAGCAGGTGGTGAACGAGGTCCTGCGGCGAGGCATGGTGTCCGGCCTGCGAGGAACGGAACCGCCCAGGTTCCGGGTCGAGCCCAATCGCAGCGGGCTCGTCCCGGGTGTGGATCCGTTGCGGCTCAACCAGCTCAACGATCAACTGGAGGTGGAAGACTTCGCCGGGGAGAGCGGACAGTGATCGTGCCGGATACCAATCTGCTGGTCTATGCCTACAACGACGGTGCGCCGCATCACGAGGCAGCCAGACGCTGGTGGGAGGACTTGATCAACGGCGCGGAGAGAGTCGGCCTCCCCTGGATGGTCTCGACCGGTTTCGTACGACTCATGACCCATCCACGGGTGCTGAGATCGCCCGTCTCGCCGGTCGACGCCATCGCACACGTCAGGGACTGGTTTCGGTACGCCCATGTCTCGCCGATCAACGCCGGCGCCGAGCACCTGACGCACGTGCAGCGGAATCTCGAGGCCGCCGGCGTCGGCGCCAATCTCGTGACGGACGCCCATATCGCGGCGCTGGCGATGGAGTATCAGGCGGAGGTCCACTCGAACGATTCCGACTTCAGCCGGTTTCCCGGCCTCCGGTGGCGGAACCCGCTGTGACCGGCGGCGCCGGGAGGCGCGCCGTTGCCACATCCCGGTGCCCGAATTCGCCCCGAGAGTGAGTTGTGCGAGTCCGCCGCGCTACAGCATCAAACTGGGTGTGCTCGACGTCGAGCCAGCGGCCGAACTTGTAGCCGACGTCCTTCAGCACGCCTACCGTTGTGAAGCCGAGCGCGCGCTGCAAGGCCAGGCTGGCCTCGACCTCGGTGCAGGTTCCGCCGATCAGGCTGCGATGACCGAGTGATCGCGCGCGTTCGATCAGGTCCGCCAGCAGTGCCCGCCCGACGCCGCAGCGATGCCGCTCCGGGTGGACGTAGACCGATCCCTCGACCGAACGACGGTACGCCTCGCGCGGCCGCCACGGCGACAGGTATGCGAATCCGGCGGGGTCGCTGTCGAGCTCCGCGACGGTCACCGGGTGGATGTCGGTCCGGTCGCGAAACCACACCGCGTAGTCTTCCGGCGTCCGCGGTTCGAGATGGAACGTACAGGTCGACGTCGCGATGTAGTGGTTCATGACCTTCGTGATGAAGGGGAGGTCCGCCGCGGCGGCGCGTCGAATGGTGATCATCGCGGCTACCATGGTCATCTCTACGGCTGTCCGGTTGCAACTGTCGCGTCCGTCGTTCATCTCGATCCAGCCGCAGCTCGAATCGCACCGCGCGCCGTAACGCAGGACAGGAAGCCGATTGACGACGCGTGTCGTGTCGAACACGCCGGGAGGCCGGCTGCCGTCGCGTCTTCTGCACCGCCCATGCGAGCTCCCGCCTCCGTGCTACCATCCGCGGCGCAGCGACATGTCGCGAATAGCACGGCAATATGTTCGCGGGTCGACCCGAGGGCCGCTCCGGGCGGCGTGGCGCGCTTTGCAGATCGCCGTCCCCGTCGGGGTCGTCGTCGTCCCGTTCGCGTACGCAATCACCGGCGTGCACAACGACGTGCTGTTGGCGGCCGGCTGCGGTCTTGCGGTCGGTGTCGGGCTCAGCCTGCGCATGCGCGAGCGCATCGGGCGTTCCGCGGGCATCCTGGTCGGTGCGGTCGCCGGGATGACCGCGGCCCTGCTTGCCGGTCTGGTTCCGGGGAACGGCGTCATGTGGATCGTGCCGCCGCTCGTGGCGCTCGCCGTCGGGCTCGCCGACGGGCTCGGGACGTCCCGGCTGCGGGGGTACCGGGACGCGGTCGTCGAGACGCTCGCGATGTCCACCCTGATCGGCGTCGGCCTGCTGCCCGCACTGGGCGTCGGCGGTCTTCTGTCGTGCGTCCTGGTCACACCGCCGACCGCGCTCATCGCCGGCGCTCTCACCGCCGGTCGCGCAGCGCAGCGATCGGTGCGACCGCTCCTGCTCCTGACGCTCGGCTCGGTCGCGGTCGTGGCGTTCGCAGTGGACGGCGTCGTGCGCGAAGGGCTTCGCGGCGGTCGACTTCACGCCGAAGCGCTCCTGAACGCCGCGTTGAGCGTGCCGCTCGCCATGATCGGGATCCCAATCGGCGTTTTCCTGGCCGCCCGCGCCGTCGCGGTCTGGCTCCAGCCACGTCTCCAGATATACCGGCAACTCGCCGAGTATCTGCGCGTCATGTGGATCCCGATCGGCGGCTTCGCCATCGGGTATCTGGCGATCATTGTCGTGTTCGCCGGATTCGCCGGCATGCTGGCCCGCTTCCGTTCCGGCGCGTTCTCAGGCGCCGAGGACGCCGGCATCGGCGAGTGGATCGCCTTCGCGTTCTTCCGGGCGCTGGCCCAGGACTATCCCGGCATCGTTCCCGTCTCGCCCGCCGCCTGGCTGCTCGTCGGCGTGCAGGTGATCCTGGCCGTGGGCTGGGCGCTGGTCGTCTTCGCGGCCGTGATGTCGTCCATTCAGCCACGGCTCGAGCGGATCGCCAGACAGGCCCTGCAGTCGACCGGAAAGTGAGCCTCCGCGGCGGTCGCGGTCGCAGTCGCGGGCGCCGCGTGCCGTCGTCGAACCGCCCCGCCCGAACGCGTCACGCCGCCTCACGCCGGAGCACGGCCGGACCAAGTACGACGATCTTCGTATTGACAAATCTACGAAACATTTCGTATCTTAGGAATCTACGAACTACTTCGTAGATTGACCATGACCGCCCGCCGACGACCGACCGACGCCGAGCTCGCCATCCTGCGCGTCCTGTGGGCGCAGGGGCCGAGCACGGTCCGGGAGGTCGCGGAAGAGATGGGGCGGGAGAGCGCCTACACGACGGTGCTGAAGCTGCTGCAGATCATGATCGACAAGGGCCTGGTGCGTCGGGACGAGTCCTCGCGCACGCATGTCTACCGCGCGGCCCGCTCCGAGCGCGCGACCCAGCGGCAGCTCGTGCGGGATCTGGCCGACCGCGCCTTCGGCGGCTCGGCGGCGAGACTGGTGATGCAGGCGCTGGCCGCGAAGAGGGCGTCGCCCGAGGAGCTCGCCGAGATCCGCCGGTGGCTGGCGGAACAGGATACGAGCGCGTGATTCGGGTCGGCAGCGACAAGCGGATCGAGTTCGAGCGCGAGGGAAAACGGGAGGGAGCGCCATGAGAGACTGGATCGAGATCACCGGTTGGACGCTGCTGCACTTCGTGTGGCAGGGAGCCCTCCTCGGCCTGGCCGTCGCGGGCGTCCTGTGGCTCTGCCGGCGCCGGTCGGCGAACGCCCGCTACGCGGTCGCCTCCGGCGGTCTGGTGGCGTTGCTCGCCGCGCCCGTGTTGACCGCGGCGGTCCTGTGGCAGGCGGCGCGTACGGTCGAGCCGCTCCAGGCGGCGGACCGGTCGGCGGCCCGCGAGCCGGGCAATCGTTCGCCGGGAGGCCACGCGCTCGTCGCCCGCGACTCGCTGGGCGCCCTCCCCGCACGCCTCGCCGCGGCGCTGCCGGGGGTCGTGGCCGTGTGGCTCGCCGGGGTTTCTCTGCTGCTGGTGCGGACGGGCGGCGGACTGTGGCGGGTGCACCGGCTCCACGAGGCCGGACTTGCGGCGCCGGCCTCGCGCTGGCAGGAGGCGGCGGCGCGGCTGGCGTCACGCCTCGGCCTCGTGAACGCGGTTCGGGTCGTGGAGTCGCGCCTCGTCGGCACGCCCACCGTCGTCGGTTGGATGCGCCCGATCATTCTGCTTCCGGTCGCCGCGCTCGCCAATCTCACACCGGCGCAGGTCGAGGCGATCCTCGCGCACGAGCTGGCTCACATCCGCCGGCACGACTACCTCGTCAACCTGCTGCAGTCGCTGGGGGAGACGGTTCTCTTCTATCACCCGGCCGTCTGGTGGGTGTCGGGACGTATCCGGGCCGAGCGCGAGAACTGCTGCGACGACGTCGCGCTCGTGGTGAGCGGCGACCGCGTCGGCTACGCCTCGGCCCTCGCGGCGCTGGAGGAGTGGCGCGGGCGCGAGACGGCGCCGGCGCTCGGGGTGACCGACGGCCCGCTGAGTGGACGAGTGCGACGGATTCTGGATCGGCCGCTCGACACTCGGCCGCGCTCCCGCGGTCGGATGGCGGCATGGACCGCGGCGCTGTTGCTGTGCGCCGGGATTGGCACGGCCGTGTGGCCGCGACAAGGTACGACCCACGCCACGCAGGTCGCCGGAGCGGGAACGGTGCAGGGAGCGCAGACGACTCCTGGAGCCGCGGCGGTCGATTGGCGGGCCTCCGAAACGGAGCATTTCGAGATCCGTTACGGCGCTGCCCTCTCCGATGACATCGATCGCATCGAGGCGGCGGCCGAGCGCGCATACCGGCGGGTGAGCGAACGCCTGGGTGATGATCTGCCGTTCAGGGTGCCGCTGATCCTCTTCGCGACGCGCGAGGACTTCGAGCGGCAGGACCTCGCGCCGGGCGCCAACCTGACCGGGATCGCCTCGTTCTCGGAACCGGTCGGGAACCGGATCGCCGTGCTCGTCGAGGAGTGGGGCGACGATCCGGTTGCCCGCATCTCCTACGAGCTGACGCATATCTTCGCCTTCGAGGCGGTCCCGCGTGCCGACCCCGGCGTCGGCGTTCCCCTCTGGGCCGACGAGGACTAGCGCCGTTCAGGTCGAGGCGGGGAGGAAGTGTCGCAGGCGCGCCGTGGTCCCGGATCTGTCCAGCCGACTGGCTCTCACCAGTCGGCTGGGGAAGGAGCGATCCGCACCGCGTAGTCGGGCCAGCAGGCCTCGGCATGGTGGGGATCGTCCAGGGTCCACGCGGCGAAGGGGTCGTGCGTCAGTTCCTCGTCGAAGCCCCCGAGAGCCCGGCTGCCGCCGGACGCCGCCGGCGCCGCCGCCGGTGGATCCAGCGTGCGGGCGATGCTGTCCCGGACGTCTTCCAGGTGCAGGCGCGTCGCGCGATCCGAAGCTCGCGCCAGCGCGGCGCCGGCGGTGCGGTCGACCGCCCGCAGCTCGCCCCGCAGGAACGGCCGCGCGTCGCCGCCGGCCGGCCGTCGCCCATTGAGCTGGCCGTCGATCAGATCGAGATAGACCCGCTGCACGTTGCGCCGCCACGCGTCGATGCGGACTTGCGGGGCGTCGAGCTCTCCCCACAGACCGGCCCGCAGGTCGGCCAGGAAGTCGGTGGCGGCGTACGCGGCCTCGCCGTCTATCGCTTCCTGCTCGACGAGTCGTCGGATGCGGCCGGCGCTCAACAGGGAACGGAGCACGCGGGCCTGGCCGGCACGGATTCGTGCCAGGGCGCCAGCGGGCTCGATGCGGCGCAGGATCTCGGGGTCGATCAGGAACATCGGCGTCGTGAACGCGTGGTCGTTGAGGAACGCGAGCGCCGCGGCCTGCGTCTCGCGCGGGATCGTCGTGAAGCGTACGCCGTCCTGGCCGATGTGCTTCTGCTGCGAACGTACGCCGCCGACGACCGCCGCAACGTGGTTCATCTCCAGGGCCCACTGGCCGACGAGCCGGCCGTACAGCCCGTCGAGGTCGTCGTACGGGTCGCCCGCCGCCGCTTCGGTGGCGGTCGCATCCAGCAGCATGGCTGCCACCCGCTTCAGGTTCTTCAAGCCCAGCGCGGTGGACTCCACCGCGTCGGCGTCGCCGACGGCCTCGGTCAACTGTCCCGGGTCGGCGTTCTGCGCCCCGGGGGTGGAGAAGCGGTACCAGGGTGTGTCGTCCTGCTCGCGCGCCCACGCGTCCAGCGTCGACTTCTCGTCGTCCGGGCTCGCGGCGTCCGGGATGGGCGCGTAGCCCCACTTCGTGGCCCAGACGTCGTACGGTCCGATCTTCGGGATCAGATCCTCCACCGCGATGCCGTCCTCGGGCTGCGCGACGTAGTTGAACCGGGAGTAGTCCATCAGGGTGGGCGTGTGGCTCATCGTCCGGACCCAGTCCGGGTCGCGCACCTTCTCCGGCGGGTAGAGGGAGCTGGCCTTCATGTTGTGCTGGAAGCCGAGGGTGTGTCCCACCTCGTGGGCGGCCACGTAGGCCAACAGGTCGCCCATCAGCTCGTCGGGGAGCGGCAGGGTGCGCGCCCGCGGATCGAGTGGTCCCACCTGGACGAAGTACCAGTCGCGCACCAGGTTCATGACGTTGTGGTGGAACTGGATGTCGGCCTCCAGGATCTCGCCGGTGCGCGGGTCGTGGACGTGCGGCCCGGAGGCGTTCTCGACCGTCGACGGCAGCCAGCGGATGACCGAGTTGCGTGCGTCCTCCGCGCTCCAGTCCGGGTCCTCGTCCGGTGTCGGGGCCTCGCGGGCGACGACGGCGTTGCTGAACCCAGCCGCCTCGAACGCCGGTTGCCACGCCTCGACGCCCTGCCTGATGTAGGGCACCCATTTGGCCGGCGTCGCCGGGTCGATCCAGTAGGTGATCGGCTTCACCGGATCGGAGACCGCAGCCTCCGGATTCCGCTTCTCCAGGCGCCAGCGGGTGATGTAGCGGCGGCGGGGCGCGCGGTGCTCGTCGCGGCCGTAGTCGATCTGCCGAACGGAGAAGTACCCGACCCGCTCGTCGAACAGCCGCGGCTGCATCGGCTTCTCCGGCAGCTTCACCATGCTGTAGTGCAGCAGCACGGTGGCGCTGCCGGGCCGCATCCCGCGCCGGCGGAAGGGGGTGCGCGCCCGGCTCTGGCCGGCGGACGGCGGCGGCAGGGTATAGGTGTGCGTGGTCCGCACCTCGATGTTCTCCGGGAAGGCGGTCACGCTCTCGACGAAGGACCGGTCGCGCGCGAACCCGCGTGCCTGCAGCCGCGATCGCGCGCTGAACTCGGGGACCTCCCGGTTGAAGAGCCTCGTCACGTCGATGACCGGCGCGCCGTCCTCGGCGAACGCCTCGATGTCGAAGGCCCCGATGATGGAATCGTTGTTGGCGGCCGCGACGGCGCGCGCGATGGGCTGCCCGGCATCGGCCACGATCGCATGGGAGACGCTCTTCAGCAGCACGCGATTGCCGCGGCGTTCCCACTTCACGACCCGGTTGCCGAGCGCCTGGCCCCCGTGGCCGACCCCCTCGGTCGTGCGCGCGATCTGGCTGACCCAGAGGAACTCGCGGCCCAGCTCGGCCTCCGGGATCTCGTAGAAGACCTTGTCGTCGAGGCGGTGGACGGTGAACACCCCCGCGTCGCTCTCCGCCTCGTCGGTGATCACCTCGTCGTACGGCTTGATCCCGTTGCTGCTGCGGCGCCCGCGACGAGCAGGAACCTCGCCGTCGGCGGCGGCGGCATCGGATTCCGCCGTCTCGGCCGGTTCCGGCTCCGGCGGCGATGGCGGGTCTTGCGCGACCGAGACTCCGGGGGAGGTCCAGCAGAACAGGAGCAGCAGAACGGTCGCGGCTGACAGGGGAAGTCGAGCGGGCGCCATCAGGAAACCTCCTCAGGGTGGACAGGAACACCGCCGGTGCGCGGCGAGACTGTCACGATACACGACAGGAGAGGAGGAGACATCCATCGTCGATGCGCATCTTCGCGCGTGTCGTGTGTGGTCTGAATACACCACGCGGTGGGTCGACGACTGCTGCTTGGTCCGAACAGGCGCAATTCGGAGCACCGCGTCCGCAGGGCTACTTTGCCGCGGCCAGCGCGGTGAACGAGCCTTCGAGCGCCGACTCGGCCTCCAGAAGCGCCCCGCGCGTCGCTTCCAGCCATCCCCGGCTTGCATCCAGCCGCCCGCGGCCCTCCCGCAGCATGCGCCGCGTCTCCGCCGGCTGCGGACCGCCGAGCCCGCGCCGTCCGGCCACCATCTGCTCGGGATCGAGCGCCTCGCGAATCCGGTCGACGCCGACCGGCAGCGGCTCGCCGTAGGTCTCCTCGTAGACGTGCAGCAACTCCTCGGCGCTTAGCTCCTTGGGGCGCTTGCCGTGGGCGCGGCCGTACTCGGTGAGCTCGGACGCGTAGTGATGGCCCTCGCGGAAGGGGATGTCGGCGTGGCGAAGCAAGGTATCGGCGACCTCGGTCATGGTGGCGTAGTCCGCGTCCACCTCGGCCAGCGACCGCGCCGGGTCGACCTCGAGACCACCGACGACGGCTGCGTAGAGCCGGTACATCTCGCGCGCCTTCTCGGCGGTCTCGAGAATCTGGTCCGCGCCGCGGTAGTCGATCATGCCCGTCGACGTGTTGTGGGCGGTCAGGAACACGGTCTGGGCGTCGCCGAGCACGGTGCTGGCGACCTGCCGTAGCCGTTCGAGCGCGATCGGGTTGCGCTTCTGCGGCATGATGCTGCTGATCCCGGTCAGGGAACGGTCGAGCAGCAGCCACGGCGCGGGATCGTGGTACTGGACCTGCACGTCCTCGCTGAACTGGCCGACGGCGATCGCGGAGATCGCCAGGGACGAGGCGAGCTCCGTCTTGGAGTCGACGGACGAGATGTGGTTGGCGTCATAGGAGTTCTCCAGGACGCCGTCGAAGCCGAGCAGTTCCGCCAAGCGGTTGCGGTCGATGGGGAAGCCGGACGTGCCGAGGGCCGCCGCGCCGAGGGGACTGCGGTTGAGCCGCGCGTAAGCCTCTTCGAGGCGGCTGGCGTCGCGTTCGAGAGCCGCGGCGAAGGCCAGCAGGTAGTGGGCGAGGGAGGTGGGCTGGGCCTGCACGCCGTGCGTGTAGCCGGGAATGATGGTGCCGGTGTGCTCGTCTGCCAGCGCCAGCAACGCCTCGCGGGGCGCGAGCAGTGCTTCGTAGGTCGCGAGCAGCGCCTCGCGCAGCGAGAGCCGCCGGAACGTCGAGCCGATGTCCTGCCGGCTCCGGCCGGTGTGCAGCCGCGACGCGCCGCGGCCGGCCGCCTCGACCAGCCGTTCCTCGAAGACGAGGTAGTCGGACGATCGGCGAGAGCCCGGCGCGTCCTGCTCCGCGACGACCTGCGCGATGCCCGCGGCGATTGCCGCTCCGAGCGGTTCGGGAACGAGCCCGACCTCCGTCAGCATGACGATGGACGCCTTGTTGATCTGCCCGAGGTGGTGGAAGTCGTCGCGTTCGCCCTGCGCCGCTGCGCCGGCCGGGACGAGGGCGAGTGGGACGATGAACGCGGCGAGGCGGCAGATGCGTGGCATGGCGTCCTCCCTGGGATGCGGAGCGGGTCCGGTCTCGGAGGGATTGTACGCGCGGTCGTGGAGGAGGGAGCCGGCGGTCGGACGGAAGGCCGCGGGGCTCGGCCGGCCGCTCCTTCGCCCGGCGAGGGCCGGCGGGACCGGTAGCGACGCGCCTCAGATGATGTGGCCGGTCCAGCGGCCGGCGATGATCACCCCGGCCCAGAGCGCGAGCGACGCGCCGCCGGCGACGCGCGCGGCCCGGGGCAGTTCGTGCGCGGTGTCCCACGCGTCGATGCCGCGCCAGGTCCAGTAGTGGAAGACGGCCATGTTCACGAAGGCCAGCGGCAGGAGCAGGAACTTGATCTGGAACGCCGGGTTCTCGACGTACGCAGGGGCCCGTGTGGCGAACATGCCGAAGCCGGTGACCGCCGCCACCACGAACGCCGCCCAGGTCCAGGGGAGCAGCTTGCCCGCTATCTGGCTCACCGGGTAACGGAGTGCGGCGACGCCGAGCAGCCGCAGGTCCACCGTCATGATCGAGCCGACCACCAGACCGATGCCGATCACGTGGATCGACTCCAGCAGCGGGAACCACCACGTGAAGCCGATGTGCTGCGAGATGGGGTGGTCCTGCATCCACTGCCAGATCGACGGGTAGGCGGCCAGGTCCTCCCAGACGAACGGGACGGGGAAGGGATCGGTGATGTACTCCGAGTACGCGATCCAGCGCCCGCCGAGCAGTACGCCGATCCAGAGCAGGAGCGACACGGCCGCGATGATCCGGGCCGCGAGCAGCCGTTCGGCGGAATGCTCCCAGTAGCCGTGCTGCTTCCGGTTCATCCGGTAGACGGCGAACGCCAGCCCCACGGCCAGCAGCAGGCACGAGAACTTGAAGGTGGCGACCGGGTTGTAGAAGTAGCGGATGGGCCGCGCGAGGACGAAGATGAGCCCGGTGGCCGCGTTGACGGCCAGGGCGTACCAGGTCCACGGCAGCAGGCGCCGGATCATCTCGCTGACGTTCTGGTTCGGCAGCGCGACGCCCAGGAACTTCAGGTCCACCATCACGATGGAGCCGACCACCGCCGCGATCCCCATGATGTGGAACGACTGGGCGATCGGCGGCAGGCCGGGCACGTTGCCGAGCAGGTACACCATCCACTCGCGGGTCGGGCTCTCGGCTAGAGTCTGGGCCAGGAAGTCGCGCATGGGTCGGTCTTTCGTGGGTGCCGGAATCGGCGGCCGGTCGCGCCATCCTATACTAGCCAGAGCCTGGACGTGGCGAACAACGAATCAGCGTGGAGTATCCGATGCGCACTCAGTTCCTCGTGATTGCCGTTGCATGTGCCCTCGTCGCCGGATGCGGCGCCGAGCCGGAGCTGGAGCCGGCGGCCGCGATTCCGGAGGTCGAGCCCCCGGCGGCGCCGGCCGCGGCGGAGATGTTGCCGGACGTGATCGTCGCCGAGCGCGGCGGGTTCATTCCGGAAGGCGTCGAGTACGACATGATGAACGGGCGTCTGCTGACCGGGTCGCTCACCGAAGGGTCCGTCTTCCGCATTCACGCCGACGGTCGGGTCGAGGCGCTGGTGGAGGACGACGAGCTCGTTTCGTCCGTCGGCATCGAAGCGGACGAGCCGCGGAACCGGCTGCTGGTGGCCAACGCCGACCGTTCGGTCTTCCAGAGCGGGGGCGTCGGTCAGGCGAAGCTCGGCATCTACGAGCTCACCACCGGCGCGCGGGTCGCGATGATCGACTTGGCCGCGACCGTCGACGCCGGCGACGACGCCATGCACTTCGCCAACGACGTGGCGGTCACGGACAACGGCATGGCCTACGTCACGGACACGCGGATGAACGTCATCTACCGCGTCGACGCCGACCATGCGGCCAGCGTGTTCCACCGCTTCGACGACGGCGGGGCCGGTCCCAACGGCATCGTCCATCATCCCGGCGGGTATCTGCTCGTCGCGCGCGGCGCCACGCTGTGGAAGGTGCCGCTCGACGATCCCGGCGCCGCGGCGGAAGTGACCCTGCCCGAGGAGGTGCCGGGTCAGGACGGCATGGTGTGGACGGCGGGCCGCCTCGCCATCGTCAGCAACTCGGCGAACCGCGTGGTGGCGCTGACGAGCGACGACGATTGGGCCACCGCCAGCGTAGCCGGCGTGGCCAGCTACGAGGAGCAGGCGACGACTGCCGCCGTAGTCGGCGACGACGTCTACGTGGTGCATCCGCACTTCGGCGACGAGGATCCGCCGAGCTTCGAGCGCGTCACGTTCGAATAGCGGGCTCGTCGCCGCCGCGTCACGTGTGGTTTCGCACGTTCGTTCGATTCATGCATGGAGGGATGTCATGAAGCGCGTTCTGGTTCTCGGTACGGTCATCGTGGTCGGCGGGCTGTCGGCGGTCGTCAGCTCGGAACAGCAGTTGTCGCAGGCGGCGCTCGACGCCACGGTCATCGAGCACGTCAGGGACAACCTGTACGTCATCACAGGCTCGAGCCCGCTCGACCGAGCGGCGTTCAGCGGGGGCAACACCGGCGTCTACATCGGCGAGGAGGGCATCACGCTGGTCGACACCAAGCTGCCCGGCTGGGGTCAGGCCCTGATGGATCGCATTCGCACGGTCAGCGACAAGCCGGTCACGACGATCATCAACACGCATACTCACGGCGACCACGTCGGGAGCAACGCGTTCTTCCCCGAGTCGGTGCAGATCGTCGTGCAGGAGAACACCGAAGCGAACATGGTCCGGCTCGGCATGTTCGAGGGCGACACCGCGCACGGGATGCCGGACACGACCTACACGGACCGGCTGACCCTGGGTTCCGGGGCCGACCGCATCGAGCTCTACCACTTCGGACCCGGTCACACCAATGGCGACACGTTCATCCTCTATCCGGGGCTGCGGGTGCTGCAGATGGGCGACATGTTCCCGTGGCGGGACGCGCCGTTCCTCGATCGGAGCAACGGCGGCAGCGGTGTCTCGTTCCCCGCGACGCTCCAGGCGCTGATCGACAACGTGGACGGCTACGACACCGTCGTCCCGGGCCACATCCCGGTGACCACGCCGGAGTCGCTCCAGGAGTACCAGCGCTTCACCGCCGACCTGCTGGCGGCCGTGCGCGGGGCCATCGAGGCGGGGCAGAGCGCAGAGGAGGCCGCCGCCTCGATCGACCTGACCGGGCAGTACGAGGGTTATCGCACCGAGCGGATGGCCGCGGCCATCGCGGCGATCTACGAAGAACTCGGGCAGTAGGAAGGTCGTAGTGAACGCCGGCCGGCCGGGTCCTTACCCGCCGGTCGGCTTCGCTCCAGCGTCACCACGTCGCTGGTGTCTTCGCAACCTGGGCGTAGAGAGCACGTGCGGCTGACAGCGCAGCAAGCCGTCGCAGCTTCGCCGCAGGTTCGTCAGTCCGGCGACTCCGGCAGCGCGAACGCGATGTACTCGGAGCCGGACGGCGGCCCCATGCGGCCGCCGCCGGCCGCGATCACCACGAACTGCCGGCCGTCCACGGCATAGACCGCCGGGGTCGAGAAGCCGGCGGCCGGCAGGTCGGCCTGCCACAGCTCATCGCCGTTCCGGGTGGCGTGCGCGCGGATCCTGCGGTCCGGCGTCGCCGCGATGAAGATCAATCCTGACGCCGTCACCACCGGTCCGCCGTAGCTCTCCGAGCCCAGACCCTGTCCGACGGTCTGCGGGTAGTCGCCGAAGGGCACCTGCCAGTCGAAATCGCCGGTCGCCAGATCCACCGACGTCAGCGTTCCCCAGGGCGTCCGGTTGCCCGGCAGGCCGTCCTGATCCCGCAGCCAGGTGTAGCCGCCGAAAGCGTAGTCCACCTCGGTCGACGGCGGCAGGTCCTCTTCTTCCTCCGGGTTCCGGATGTAGCGGATAGCGGCGCGGATCTCGATCTCGTCCAGGTGGGCGAAGCCGGTCATCCGCCCCCGCCCGCTGCGCACCACGGCGTTGATCTCCCGCGCGGTCAACCGTTCGTCGATGTCGATCAGGCTGGGGCCGACCGCGTTCCCCGCGCGATCGGCGCCGTGGCAGGTGCCGCAGTGCTCGGCGTAGACAGCGGGCGCGCTGAAGCCGACCGGCACCTCGTAGAGCTGCAGGATGGCGCCGATCTCCGACGAATTGACGATCAGCCGGTTCGTGGCCGGGTCGAACGCCGAGCCGCCCCATTCCTGGCCGCCGTCGTAGCCCGGGTACATCATCGTTCCCTGCAGGCTGGGCGGCGCCCAGGGACGCTGATCGAGACGGTCCCAGATGGCGCTCACGAAGTCGATCGACTCCTGGCTGCGCGTCGTCATCTCGAAGCGTTGACGCGTCAGCGCGATCGACGACTCCGGTTGCGTCGTCACGACTACTTCCCCCGGTACGTCGCTCGGGTGGGCCGTCACGTCGCCGATGTCGTAGAGCGATTCGCCCGACTCGCGCTCGAACAGGAACAGGTGGCCCGACTTGCTGGTGAGCGCCACCGCGTCGATGGTCCGGCCGTCGCGTTCGAGCTGCACGAGGGTCGGCGGCGACGGCAGGTCGCGGTCCCAGACGTCGTGGCGGATGGTCTGGTAGTGCCAGCGGCGCTCGCCGGTGCGGACGTCGATGGCCAGCAGGCTGTTGGCGAACAAGTTGTCGCCGACGCGCGAGGCGCCGTAGAAGTCCGGCGTCGCCGAACCGGTCGGCGCGAACAGCAGGCCGCGCTCGGCGTCGAGCGCCATACCGGTCCAGGTGTTGGCGCCGCCGGCCACCTCGAGCGCGCCGTCCGCCCAGGTCTCCGAGCCCGGCTCGCCCGGCCGCGGGACGTTCTGGTGGCGCCAGACCAGCGCGCCGTCGATGGCGCTGTAGGCCGAGATGGCGCCCGGCAGCGCGCCGGCCGCCTCGCTCGTCGAGAACCCCATCACGATCAGGTCCTCGAACACGATGCCCGGCACCGTCACGCGAAGCGGGCCCTCGCCCTCCACGGTTGCCGAGAGGTCGACGACACCGTTTTCGCCGAAATCGATGACGGGCTGGCCCGCGGCCGGGTCGAGCGCGACCAGTGCGTCGTTGCCCGTGAAGAAGAGGCGCGCCGCCGTGCCGCTGTCGGTCTCACGTTCCCACCACATCAGTCCCCGTTGGGGCGCGCCCTCGATGCCCGGGTCGTAGCGCCACAGTTCCTCGCCGGTGGCGGCGTCCAGCGCGAAGGCGACGAGCCGCGGCGACAGTCCGTAGAGCACCCCGTCGACGACCAGCGGGCTCGTGTACATGGTCGAGTTGCCCGCCCGCAGCTCGCCGGAGTCGTAGGTCCAGGCGACCTCCAGTTCGGCGACGTTCTCGGGCGTTATCTGATCGAGCGGCGAGTAGTGCCGGCGGGCCACGTCGCCGAGGTAGGTGTCCCAGTCGGCGTTCTGCGCCTCGGAAACGGATCCGGACAGCGCGAGCAGGGTAAGCAGTATGGCGGTCGAGCGGCTGGAATGTGTCACGGCGACACTATGCCGCATCCGGCGCGGTCGTGTCGACATCCGGCGCGGCGTGGGGTTCCGCGCCGCGGAGGATGATGACGCGCCCAGACGAGATTCGTCTGCGCGAGATCCACGGTGCTATCCTGCCAGACCGGCCTCGAATGCGCTCGGGGACCGGCGCGGCAGAATACACATGAGGACACACACGATGCGGGTGAGGTGGAGCGTAGCGGTTTGTGCCATCCTGGCGGGCATGGCGATCCGATGCACCAGCGGGACCGCGGTCGGCGTCGGTCCGGGCGTTGCGCTGGATCTGGCCGAGCAGCGGGCCGCCACGATTTTCAACGTTCACTACGACATCCGATTCGTCGTTCCGGCAGAGCGCGGGCAACCGATCACGGGAAGCCTGACCACGTCGTTCACGCTCACCGAAACCGGTCCCGTGGTCTTCGACTTCGCCCAGCCCGCGGAGGGCGTCCACGCGGTCCGGGTCGCCGGCGAAACCGTCGACTTCGAGGCGCGCGACGAGCACGTCATCCTCGCGGCGGCAGCGACCTCGCCGGGACACAATGTCGTCGACCTCGAGTTCACGGCGGGAGACGGCTCGCTCAACCGCCAGGACGACTTCCTCTATGCCCTGTTCGTGCCGGACCGGGCGCGCGTCGCCTTTCCCCTCTTCGACCAGCCGAACCTGAAAGCGCGGTTCCGCCTGCAGCTCGATGTGCCGGCGGCGTGGCGCGCGGTGGCCAACGGTTCCCTCGCCTCCCGGGAGGAGCGCGGCGGCCGGGCGTTGCTCACCTTCACCGAGACCGAAGCGATCAGCAGCTATCTGTTCTCCTTCGCGGCGGGAGACTTCCAGGTGGAGGAAGCCGAGCGCGACGGGCGGCGGATGGCGATGTACCACCGCGAGACCGACCGCGAGCGCCTGGAGCGCAACGTCGGCCCCATCTTCGATCTGCACGCATCGGCCCTGGCCTGGCTCGAGGAGTACACCGGGATCCCGTTCCCGTTCGAGAAGTTCGACTTCGTGCTCGTCCCGGCCTTCCAGTACGGCGGCATGGAGCACCCGGGCGCCATCTTCTACCGGGCGGATTTGCTGCTGCTCGACGAGAGCGCCACCCAGCACGCGTACCTGGGGCGGGCCAGCCTCATCGCCCACGAGACCGCCCACCAGTGGTTCGGCGACCTCGTGACGATGACGTGGTTCGACGACGTGTGGATGAAGGAGACGTTCGCCAACTTCCTGGCGGCAAAGATCGTCAACCCGGCGTTTCCGGACGTGGACCACGATCTGCGGTTCCTGCTCGCGCACTTTCCGGCGGCGTACGGCGTCGACCGCACAGCCGGAGCCAACCCGATCCGCCAGCCGCTCGAGAACCTGAACGAGGCCGGGACGCTCTACGGAGCCATCATCTACCAGAAGGCCCCGATCGTCTTCGCCCACCTGGAGCGGCTGATCGGGGAGGACGCGCTGCGCGAGGGGTTGCGCGAGTACCTGGCCTCGCACGCCTACGCCAACGCGAGCTGGAGGGACCTGATCGCGATTCTCGACGGTCGTACGGCAGAGGACCTCGCCGCGTGGAGCCGGACGTGGGTGGAAGAGAGCGGGCGGCCGCGGGTGGAGGTGGCGCTGGAGACCGACGGCGACACGATCGCCAGGCTGGCGGTTCGTCAGTCGGACCCGACAGGGGCGGGACGCCTGTGGAACCAGCGACTCGACCTGCGGTTGGGTTACCGCGGTGGCGCCTCGAACGCGGAGGTGAGTGCCCTGGAGGTTCACTTGCGAGATGCCGAGGCAGTGGTCGCCGACGCGGCCGGCCTGCCTGCGCCCGACTACGTGCTCGCCAACGGCGGCGGCCTCGGCTACGGGCTGATGGTGCTGGGGGAGCGAACGCGGGACTACCTGCTCGCGGAGTTGCCCGGCATCGACGACGCCCTGACGCGGGCCATAGCCTGGATATCGCTGTGGGAGTCGCTTCTCGAAGGCGATGTGGAACCCGAAGCGCTCATCGAACTGGCGAGGCGGGCACTCCCCGCAGAGACGGACGAGCAGAACGTCTTCCGCATGCTCGGCTATCTCGACTCGGCGTACTGGCGCTACCTGACGCCGGAGCGGCGCGCGGCGCTGGCGCCGGCGATCGAGGACCTGCTGTGGCGCGGAACCGCGACGGCCGGGAGCCGCAGCCTGGCCGCTGCCTGGTTCGGCGCGTACCGCAACGTTGCGCTGTCGGCCGAGGCGGTCGCACGGCTCGAGCGCATCTGGAGAAAAGAGGAGGAAGTGCCCGGCGTGCCGCTCGCCGAGCGGGACTTCACCGCCATCGCCCAGGGCCTTGCGGTGCGGGGCGTGCAGGGCAGCGCCGGGATTCTCGCCGCGCAGCGCGACCGCATCGACAACCCGGATCGCCGCGCCGCGTTCGAGTTCGTCATGCCGGCGCTGTCGGCCGAGCCGGACGTGCGCGGCGCCTTCTTCGATTCACTTCGAGATCCCGTCAACCGGGCGCGCGAGCCGTGGGTTCTGACGGCGCTCCGGTTCTTGCATCATCCGCTGCGCGCGCGCGAGTCGGAGATCCATCTCCGACCGAGTCTCGACCTGCTGGAGGAGATCCAGCGCACCGGCGACATCTTCTTTCCCCTGAGCTGGCTCCAGACCACGCTCGACGGCCATCAGACCGCCACTGCCGCCGCCATCGTCGAGCAGTACCTGGCGGAGCGCCCGGACCTGGCGCCGCGGCTGCGCGCCAAGGCGCTGCAGGCGGCCGACGGGCTGCTGCGCGCCGCGCGGATGGTCGACGGTTCTCACTGAACCCGATGTCGGCCGGCCGACATCAGCCGTCCCAGCCACAGCGCGGCTGCGATGCCGGCGCCGCACTTGGCGAGCTCCAACAGCGTGTACGCCGCGTGGAGAACACCGAACGTGCCGACGGCCGGCGGCGGCGGGTCGCGCGGGACGAAGTCGATGCTGCGGCCGATGGCGAGAATCTGCGGCGTGATCGCGACGGTCAGGACGACCACCACGGCGAGCATCGCCAGGAGCATCCAGCGTAGCCGCACCGCCGCCGGCGAGCGCAATCCCCATACCAGCCAGAGCACCGCGCCGCCGAGGCCGAGCTGCGCGACGTTCCAGAGCTGAAAGAACAGCCTGTTGAGCTCCGACGACAGGTAACGCAGAACGTTCCGCGCTTCCTCCCGGCCGGCGCTATCGACGAATGCCGCGAATTCCGGGTGGCTCGGCCCGTCGAGCAGTCGGTCGATGGTGTAGAAGTTCTGCATCGCGACGATGCTGACGCATACCGTCCCCATCACCCAGATGCCGAGGCAGAACGTGGCCGCATACGTCTTCACGGGCGAACGATACATCACTGCGGCATGCCGCCGCATCGGGAACCGGACGGCCCCCGGCGCGCGCAGGTCGGATCGCGATGCGCAAGGGGCGCCGCGCCGCGTTCAGCGGCACAAGGTCCTAGAAGAACCGCAGCGAGTAACCCACCTTAACCCCACGGCCAATCTCGGGGGCCAGGTCCTTGATGAACGACATGTGGTTCCGGAACAGCGCGTTGGTGAGGTTGTATCCGGTGAACGACAGCACGTGCGCCATGTGCTGCCGCGGCCAGAGGTAGGACGCGTCCAGGTTCAGGATGGCGTATCCGGGCGTCGTCGTCTCGTCGCGGAACACCCGGCCCTGCCGCGCCGCGAACGTCACCTCCGGGCTCACCGTGAATGCCCCGTAGGGTATCTCGACGCTGAGCGTGGCGCGCAGGGGCGGGATGCGCGGCACCGCCTCGTTCGTCGACGTCAGCGTCGCGTTCACGTAGCCGATGCCGAGCGACGCCCAGGCCTGGCCGCCCAATCGCACGCTGCCCCGCGCGTCGAAGCCGACGAAACGGCTGTCGTCCTGAATGATGTCCAGCACCCGCAGGTTGTCGACGATCTCGAGGGTGTGATCCCCGAAGATGAAGTTCTCGATGTCGTAGACGTAGAAGTTCAGGTCGGTCCCGATGCGGCCGGACTGCCGCCGGAGGCCGATGTCGAGGCCGAGCGCCGTTTCGGCCTCCAGATCCGGGTTGCCGACCTCGAAGTTGCCCAGGTGCGGCCCGAAGTTGTAGAGCTCCTGCAGTGCCGGCACGCGGTGCGACTGCATGAGGTTGGCTACCAACTCGGTGGCGGCGCCGAGGTCGGCGTGCAGCCCCGCGGATGCCGACACGCCGAGAAACTGCCGGTCGCGCGGGTCGGGCGGTTCCAGGTGGTCCCCGTCCCCGGCGTCATGGCGGTGGCCGTGACCGTGGTCGTCTTCCCGGTCGTCGCGGCCGGGCAGGGGAACGCGTCCGGCGGTCTTGTAGCCGTTGCGCTCCGCGCGTCCGGCGAACTGCAGGCGGTAGCGCCCGAAGCTCACCTCCTCGTAGCCGAAGGCCGAGATCGTGCTCTGGTCGGTGCGCGGGGCCAGCGCCTCGGTGCCGGTCACGTCGAAGTCCCGGTACTTCAGCTCCGTGCCGAACCGTCCGGTGAAACGCCCGAGTTGCCCCTGGTAGAACAGGGTGCGCTTGATGTAGGTGCGGTTGCCGATCCGCGAATCCACGTTGTCGACGCCGCCCACCGTGTCGACATGGTCGTCCGTCACGTCGATGACGTGGAAACCGGTGCGCACGCCTTGCAGGAAATCGTTGTCCAGGTTGCGCAGTCCGAGGTCGAAACGGCCGACGCGGCGGCGCGAGGTGAGGTCGATTGAAGAATCGTCCCCGCCTCCGGCTTCCCGGGGCTCCGCATGCCCGTGAGCGTGCCCGTGGGCGTCCTCCGCAGTCCCGTGCGAATGGAATATGTCCTCGAACGGGAGACCGAAGCGGCTGTCCTCGAACGTGAGGGAGAGACTGGCGAAGGCCCGATCCCCGAAGTAGCCGAGCCCGGTGCGCGCATTGGTCAGTTCGGCGGCGGTGTTGAAGACGGGGCCTTCCGGCGTGTCGTAGTCACCCGTCCGGCGTTCGGCGCCGCTGCCCCAGAACAGCATGTTGCCTTGCGCGTGCTGCAGGTTGGCGTACGCTCCCGCTTGCCGGTTCGCGCTTCCGGTGTCGGCGCCGAGTTGCGCCCGCGTACCGTCGATCAGGGTTTCGCCGTAGCTCTCGGGGGGTGTTAGCAGGTTCCGGTACGCCGCGTGGGGGGTGATGATGTTGATGAGGCCCCCCACCACGCCGGAGCCGTAGAGCAGCGTGGCCGGCCCGCGCACGATCTCGATTCGCTCGGCGCTGTTCGGGTCGATGGTCATCCCGTGATGATCCGACGCGGCGGAGAGGTCGCCGGTCGGGAGGCCGTCCTCGATGATGAGCACCCGATCGCCGCCGAAGCCGCGGATGACCGGCCGGCTCGCGCCGGGACCGAAGCTCCGGTTCGCGATGCCGGGCTCGTCCTCGAGCGCTTCGGCGATGGTGCTGGGGGCCTCCCTGGCGATCGCGAACGAATCGACCGTGGTGACCGCGTTGAATGTCTGGAGCGTCGCCGCGGCGCCGACCGCCGCCGACGCGGTGACGGTGACCTCCTCGCGCACCGGCGACAGGCTCAGCTCGAAGTCGGCGATGGCCGTCTCGCCCGCCCCGATGCTCACCGTCTGCAAGCCGGCGGTGAGCTGCTCGCGCTGGGCGATGACGTCGTAGGTGCCGGCCGGCACGTTCGTGAACTCGAACGTCCCATCATCGGTGAACGTGAAGGCTCCGGTGCCGATGATGAGGATCAGCGCGCCGTCGACCGGGCCGCCGTTCTCCACCAAGGTCACCGTGCCGCGCACCGTGCCCGTCTCCTGCGCCTGGAGAGGCGATACCGTCGCCAGCGCCGCCATCGTCAGTGCGGCGAGCCGAATCCGGCGGCTCGGCTGCCGCGGCAGGGTTCCGTGTGAAGCACGCGCCGAGGGCTGGGTACGACGTCGTGGAGACGGGAGACTCCCGGCTCCATTCCTTCGAGCATACACGTATTGCGCAGCCTCCATCATGTGTATATTACGGCGGGCATTCCACATGGGAGTTGCTCCACGAGGCGGTCGTTTCCGGAGGTTGACGGATGAAGCCCACTCCCGAGATCGCTGCGCCGCAGGGCATCGGCAGCGAAGCACGCGGTCCCGCTCCCGAGTGCATCTCATGACGCACGGTCTGCGGATGCCGCCCGAGATCATGCGGGAGCTCGCCGGGTACGTCACCGAGATCCTGGTCGAGTGGAACCGGCGTCTGCCCGGTGAGCCGGCCTGGGACGGTGAGTTCAAGCAGGAGCTCATGGCCCGGTTGATGGAGGATCCTCCGGAGAGCGGCCGGGCGCCGCGCGCGGTGATCGATCGCGCCGTGCGGGACGTCCTGTCGCCGGCGATGCGTCATGAGCATCCGAGGGCCTTCGGGTTCGTGCCATCGGCGCCGACGTGGCCGGGCGTGCTCGCGGACTACCTGGTGACCGGCTTCAACATCAATGCGGCGACGTGGCTGTCGGCGAGCGGTCCGAGCCAGCTCGAAGCCGTCGTGCTCGACTGGTTCCGGCGCTGGCTGGGATATCCGGAGACGGCCGGCGGCGTGTTGACCAGCGGCGGTTCCGCGGCTGCCCTCGACGCTCTGGTTGCCGCCCGCGAGGCGGCCGGCAACCCGGCGCGGGCGACCGTGTACATGAGCGACCAGGGACACAGCGCCCAGGCCCGCGCCGCGCGCATCATCGGCATTCGGCCGGACCGCGTTCGCATACTCTCCACGGGTCCCGACTTCCGCCTCGATCCCGATACGCTGGCAGCGGCCGTCCAAACCGACCGGGCGGCGGGCTGCATGCCCATCGCGGTGTGCGCCGATGCCGGTTCCACCAGTACCGGCAGTGTCGATCCCTTGCGGCAGATTGCGGACTACTGCGCGTCGCAGGGCATCTGGATGCACGTGGACGCGGCCTACGGGGGGGCGGCGGTCATCACGGAGGCGGGCGCGCGCCTTCTGCGCGGCATCGAGCGCGCCGATTCCATCGGCATCGACCCGCACAAGTGGATGTTCCAGCCGTACGATACGGGTTGCCTGCTGGTGCGGGACGTCGCGACGCTCGAACGCGCGTTCGCGATCCACCATGACGTGCTGCAGGACTCCGTCTGGGGCGCCAACCACCCGAATCAGGCGGACCGCGGCCTGCAACTGAGCCGCCGCGACCGCGCCCTCAAGATCTGGATGTCGGTGCAGATCTTCGGCATGGCCGCATTCCGGGACGCGGTGGCGCAAGGCATCGAGCGGGCCGAGCGGGCGGCGCAGTTCGTCGCGGACAGTGCGATCCTGGAGCTGATGACGCCGGCATCGCTGGGTATCGTCTGCTTCCGGGTCAACCCCCGGGACGGCGCGACTCCGGAGGCGACGCTCCACCAGATCAACAAGACGATCCTCGCCCGCGTCTTCTGGGAGGAACGCGCGTTCCTGTCGTCGACGCTGCTTCGCAGGCGATTCGCACTCCGCCTGTGCGTCATCAACCACACGACGACCTGGGACGACGTCCACGAGACGCTGCAGACCATCGAGCGCTTCGGACGGGAAGCGCTCTGACGCGCGCCCGGAACGGGCCGGCTTCGCGCGGCCGACCGGTTCGAGTCCGGATGCGTCGGAACCTGCCGGGGCAGCCGCGCTTCGGTTACCATTGGCGGCGATGACGCGCCTCGGCTCGTGCATCCTGCTCGTCGCCGCCCTGTGCGCCGCGCATCCCGCGCGTTCGGCCGCACATCCCGCCCCGTTCAGCTTCGTCGACGTGCGGCTCGGCGCCGGCACGCTGGACGTCACGGTGGTGGCGCACGTCTGGGACGTCGCCTACGAGTTGGGCATCGACGATCCGGCCCTGGTGCTGAATCCCGACATTCTGCGGCCGCGGGGCGAACGGCTCGGAGCGCTGATCGGCGAGCGGTTGCGGCTGACCGTCGACGGCCGCTTTCTCGCGCTGGACGGGTGGTCGGCGCCGGCGATCCTGCGCGAACGGCAGTCGGTGCGGCTGCAGGCGCAGCTTCCGCTCGACGACGGGGTCGGCGCGGTGATCGTGTCGGCCAAGCTGTTCCCCTACGACCCGAGTCACCAGACTTTCCTCAACGTCTACGAGGACGCCGAGTTGACGACGCAGGCCATCCTCGGGGGCGGCGACACGGAGTACGAGTACTTCCTCGGCACGCGGCAGGGCGTCTGGGCGGTGCTGCAGAAGTTCGTGCCGTCGGGCGTGCACCACATCCTGATCGGGCCGGATCACCTGCTGTTCCTCATCGGCCTACTGCTGCTCGGCGGAAGCGTGAAGCAACTGCTGCTCGTGGTCACCGCCTTCACGGTCGCCCACAGCATCACGTTGTCGCTGGCGGTGCTCAACGTCGTGACGCCGCCGGCGCGCCTCGTGGAGCCGATCATCGCGCTGAGCATCGTCTACGTCGGCCTCGACAACCTGCTGGCGCGCGGCGGGCGCGACGTGCGTATCTGGATCGCGCTGGTGTTCGGACTGATTCACGGCTTCGGGTTCGCGAGCGTGCTGCGCGAGATGGGGTTGCCGAGCGGGGCGCTCGGCTGGTCGCTCTTTTCCTTCAACTTCGGAGTGGAGCTGGGGCAGCTCGCCGTCGTCCTGGTCGTCGCCGCGATCCTGTGGCGCATCCGGGAATACAGCGCGGTGGCCGGCCAGCGCATCGCGGTCGCGGGATCGATTGCCGTAGTCGCGGCCGGCGCGTTCTGGTTCGTGGAGCGGGTGTTCCTGTCGGGGGGAATGGCATGAGCGACGTCAGGTCGATGCGGTGGGGGCGTGAGATGAAGCGGGGGATTGTGCTCGTTTCTGCCGCGCGGATCGCCGGGGCGGCGGTCCGTCTCACCCCGGTCTGGGTGGCGGCGGCGGTGGCCTGCGCGGCCGCCGTCGAACCGGGCGTCGACAACCTGAAGGCGTCGTTCGCGGCGCAGATCGACAGCATCGGGTCGGTGAGCGGCGTCGCGCAGACCGGGGATACGTTGACGTTCACCCAGACGCGGGCGGACGGCACCGAGGTGCAGTGGCGGGTGGCGATCGATTCCGCGGTGATCGAGGAGCCGGCGGTCGACGGAGCACCGATCCAGGGGCACGTCGTCTCGTCGTGGTACGCCGACGGCGAGCTGATCGAACCGCTCGGGTCGATGTCGCGCCTCCCGGATGCGTTTCTCGAGGCAGGCATCGCTCAGGATTGCTGGGCCCTGTGGGACGCCGACGCCGGCCGCTGGGGCTGGACGTGAGTGCTCCTCTCTCTAATCCCGACGCCCCGGCGCGCGTGGATGTGCCCATGGCGCGGGACCTGTTCGACCGGCTGACCGGCCACGATGACGCGCCCAGGTGCCGCTACGACATGGCGACCGGCCGCGCCGAGTTCGTTGCGGCGCCGACGCTGTCGCACGAGTCGCGCGCCGCGACGATTGGCGAGCTGTTCCTCCGCATCCTGTTCGCCCTGGAGGAGGCCGGTTCGTCGATCGAGTTGAAGGTCTTGCGCTCCGGTCGCCTGTTGAGCGACGAGGGCGCGTTCGAGCCGGACGAAGGGTTGTTCGTCGGCGCGGCGAAGGTGGATGCGGCGGAGCGAATCGAAGGGTGGCTAGACGTCCGCGAGGGGCACCCGGCGCCGGATCTGGTGGTCGAGATCGACCGCAGCACCGACTCGAGCGACAAGCTCGTCCCCTACTTCCGCATGGGCGTGCGCGAAGCCTGGACCTGGAGCCGGCGCAAGGGGACCGCGATCTGGACCGCGGCGCCGGCGGCGCCGGAGGAGTTGGCGCGCGTGACCGCCAGCAAGGTGCTGCCCGGCGTGACGCAATCGGCACTCGAACGCGTGCTCGATGCCCGCTCCGGAGCGGATCGCCGGTACCACCTGCGGCGGCTCGCGAGAGAGGTCGCATCGAATATGCTCGCTCCCGGTACCGGCGGCGCGCGGGCCGCCGGACACGGAATCTGACTACAATCGGAGGTCCAAGATGAAGCTGGCGAAGTTGCACGGATACGGGTTGCGGATCATTCTCGTGGCGGCGATGGCGGCGGGCTCCTGGGCGGGCGGTGCGCTCGCGCACGAGGCGGAGAACCGGCCGGTCGCGGTCGAGGGGATCATCTCCTTTACCGAGGGC
>VXME01000040.1:0-806 GCA_009861545.1 Acidobacteriota bacterium
CGCCGCCCCCACGCCGGGAGCCATCCCCGCCTGCACGACCGGAGGTCGAGCGACCGGTGCCGGCTGCCGCGCCGCGGCGAACGGAGGCGGAACCGGCGCCCGCAGAACCGGTTCGCCGGCGTCCGGCGAACGCGGGTCGCGATCTGCCCGTGGTCGATGGCTGGAGGCGGGCCGAGCCGGCGGAGATGGATGAGAACGCGGTTGCGCGCAACAACGGGATCTCCCGCGACCTGCCGCCGCTGCCGGCCGTGAACCTCGACCCGCCGACCACCGGAGACGCCGCCGGATCTCCCCTGCCGGCAACCGAGGAGCTCGTCGTTGCGGCGGACTCCGTGATCGGCCTGCAGATCGATACGTTCGTCAGCACGGACCGCGCGCAGGTGGAGGACGACGTGCAGGCGCGGGTGACGCGCGACGTGATGGTGTCGCGCCGGGTCGCCATCCCCGCCGGCAGTGTGGTCAACGGATCGGTAGTCATGGTCGAGCGGGGCGGCAAGCTGAAAGGGACCGCCCGGCTCGGCGTTCGCTTCCATACCGTCGTGTTCGACGACGGCGTCGAGGCGCCCATCGTAACCGAGACCGTCTATCGCGAAGGAAGCTCCCGCGGGCGCGACAACGCGGCCAAGATCGGCGGCGGCGCGGTCGCCGGGGCCATCCTCGGCGCGATCTTCGGCGGCGGCCGCGGCGCGGCGATCGGCGGCGCCGCGGGGGCCGCAGGCGGCCCCGCGGCGGCGGCCCCGGGGGCGCCGCGGCCGGCGGCGGCGGGGGGGGGGGGGGCGGTGTCGGGCGGGCGGGTACGGGCCCGG
>VXME01000040.1:816-69097 GCA_009861545.1 Acidobacteriota bacterium
GCGGGGGGGGTGCGGGGCCCCGCCGCGCGCGGGTGGCGGGGGGGGGCCGGGGGCGGGGCGCCCGCGGCGGCGGGGGGCCCCCCGGGGGGCCCCGGGGCGGCCGCCGCGGGCGACGCGGAGCCGGCGACGCTGGCGGCGGGTACGACGTTGACCGTCCGCCTTTCGCGGCCGGTCAGCGTGACCGTGGAGCAATAGCCGGCGGGCCCGGAGGCCGTTCATCTCCGTGCTATAGTGCTGGCCGTGGCGCAGGACGAGATCACGCAAGCCGTGCTCGCCCGCGACGAAGTGGTCCGGTATCTGGAAGGTCGCGGCGGACAGACGCGGGATCAGGCGCGCGCCGCCATTCACGGCTACCTCGAAGAGCTTCGCACCACGCAGCGGTACCGCATATACCGCGCGCTGCAGCATCCGCTCTACCCCCTGCTCCGCAAGATCGATCGCATCAGCGAAGGAATCGACATCGTCCGCGCGGCGACCCGGACCAAGCGGGTCGTCTACGCGTCGAATCACAAGAGCCACACCGACTGGATGGTGCAGCCGCTCGTGATCGACGATGTCGGCATCCGCCCGCCAGTCATTGCGGCCGGCAGCAACCTCTACGGCGGTGCGCTAGGGCTCATCCAGAAGCACGTCACCGGGGCCATCCCCATTCGCCGGGGGACGAAGGACCCGGCCTATCTCGTCACGCTCAAGGCGTACGTGGCCGAGTTGCTCCGCCGGACCGATCTCCTCCTGTACCTGGAAGGCGGACGCAGCTACAGCGGCGAGATCAAGCCGTTCAAGACCGGGCTGCTGCATGCCGCGGCACAGGCGGACCGGAAAGAGAAGGAGTTGGTCATCGTCCCGACCGCCATCGCCTACGACCTGGTCATCGAGGACTTCGTGCTGTCCCGCCAGCGGGTCAAGCGCGTCCAGCGCCCCTTCCACCAGGAGCTGGCGGAGATGCTGAGATACACCGTCGGCTACCAGTCGCGGAGCATCGTCACCTTCGGACCCCCGATTCGCTTCGACGACTACGATCCCGACAATCGTCGTGACATGGTGCGCCTCAAGCGCCGCGTGCGCGACGCGATCGGCCGCCTGTACAAGGTGGTTCCCACGGCCCTGCTGGCGGCGGCGATTCGGCCCTCCATCGAACGCGCGGAGCTCGAGGACAGGATCGACGGGCTCATCGAGGTGCTGCGATCCGCGGGCGCGAACCTGGACGTCGAGACCGGCTGCGCCGCCGTCGAATCGGCGACGGATCCGCTGGCGGCCCGCGGCATCCTGGTGGTGGAAGGAGCGCGTTTCCGGGTCCGCGAACGGGTGGTCCTGCGCTATTATGCGCGGTCGCTCGATCACCTGCTCGCCCATCGTGGGGAATCGGCCCTGACCCACTAGTGGAGTTCACCCCCTCGACCGTGCTGGATGCCGTCTCGCGCCGGCTGTTTCTCGCGCTGGCGGGAAGTCGTACGCTCAAGGACGCTGCCTCCCGGTACGGCATGCGCGGTCCGCACGGCGTCGCCCGGCGCTTCATCGGCGGCCGCAACGTCACCGAGGCCATCGAAGCAGCCCGCCGGCTGGAGCGACACGGCCTGCTCCACACGTTCAACTACCTGGGCGAGCACGTGCGCAGCCCGGAAGCGGCCGAAGCGGCCACCATCGCCTACCTCTGGGTGATCGAGTCGGTCAGCCTGGCCGGCATGACCTGCAACCTGTCCGTGAAGCTGACGCAACTCGGGCTCGAGCTGGACGCCGGACTGTGCCGCGACAATCTGAAGCGCATCCTGACCCACACCGACGCCCGCCGCTGCTTCGTACGGGTCGACATGGAGGGCTCGCCGCTGATCGACCGCACGCTGGACGTCGTGGCGGCGATGCGCACTAGCGGCTACGGGCATCTCGGCGTCGTCCTGCAGTCGGCTCTCCGCCGTACGCCGGACGATCTGGCCCGCGTCACCGAGCTCGGCCTCCCGGTCCGGCTCGTGAAGGGTGCGTACAAAGAGCCGGCGGACGTGGCCTTCCAGGACAAGCGGGAGGTCGACAGCGCCTTCGTGCAGTTGACGGAGACGCTGCTCGACACCGGCGTCCATCCTGCGTTCGCCACCCACGATCCCCGCATGATCCGCGCCGTCCGCGCGGCCGCCGGCGCGCGTGACATCGGGCGCGACCGGTTCGAGTTCCAGATGCTGTACGGGGTGCGGCGCGACCTGCAGGCGGCGCTCGAGGCGCAGGGCTACGCCGTGCGGATCTACCTGCCGTTCGGCGGCGACTGGTTCCCTTACTTCATGCGCCGGCTCGCGGAGCGTCCGGCGAACGTGCTGTTCGTCGTGCGCAGCCTCCTGCACGAGCAGCTCGGCGATCAGCGCGGGTACGGTGCGTAGCGGCGCCGCGGCCCAGGACGCGTGATGCGACTCGGCGAAGCATCGTGGCGGGAGAGGCGCCGTGCTCGTTCGGCCGGCGTCTGTTTCGGTCTCGCCGCCGCCCTCGCGGGGGCCATCCCCTCCCAGGCCGGACAGACAACTGCCGGCGCACTCGACGTCCGCGCACTCGATGGACCGCCGCCGCCGAGCCCCCCGGCGATCATCGCCCGCGACGCGGCCGGCCGCGCCACGCTCCGGGCGGTGCGCCTGGAAGAGTCGCTGGCCATCGACGGCGAGCTCGACGAGCGCATCTACCGCGACACTCCACCGGCCTCCGACTTCATCCAGGTGTTGCCGAACGAGGGCGATCTCGCTACGGAGCAGACCGAGATCTGGGTGGCGTTCGACGACGAGAACCTGTACGTGTCGGGCCGCTGTCTCAACGCGGCGCCGGAATCCGAGTGGGTGGCCAACGACATGCGCCGCGACGGCATGGGGCTGGGACAGTACGTCGGAATCCTGCTCGACACGTTCCACGACCGCCGCAACGCCGTCGAGCTGGTCATCAACCCGCTCGGCGGACGGCTGGACGGACAGATCACCAACGAGCGCGCCTGGAACGGCGACTGGAATCCCGTCTGGAGCGTGCGGGTCGGCCGTTTCGACGGCGGCTGGTCGTTCGAGGCGGCCATCCCGTTCAGGTCGCTGCGCTATCGGCCGGGCCGCGCCCAGACCTGGGGCTTCAACGTCGAGCGGCGCGTCGTCTGGAAGAACGAGCTCTCGGCGCTGGTGCCGCTGCCCGCCTCGTGGGGCTACGGCGCCATCATGCAGGTGTCGCAGGCCGCGACGCTGGTCGGCCTCGAGGCGCCCGACGCGGGCCTCGACCTGGAGCTCAAGCCCTACGCCATCGGCGAGGCCAGCGGCGTTCGCGCGGCGGGGCCGCGCCTTTCGAACGACCTGACCGGGGAAATGGGCGTCGACGTCAAGTACGGCGTCACCGAGAACCTGGTGGCCGACCTGACCCTCAATACCGACTTCGCCCAGGTCGAGGCGGACGAGCAGCAGATCAACCTCACCCGGTTCAGTCTCTTCTTCCCCGAGAAGCGCGAGTTCTTCCTCGAGAACCAGGGCGTGTTCTCCTTCGGCGGCGAGGCCGGCGCCGGCCAGTTCGCCGGCATCAGCAACACGCCGATCCTCTTCTACAGCCGGCAGATCGGACTGAACCGCGGACGCGAGGTGCCTATCGACGCCGGCGGCCGTCTCACTGGCAGGATCGGCAGGTACAGCCTCGGGATGCTGAACATCCAGACCGCCGACGCGCCGGCCGCGAGTGCACGCGCCACCAACTTCTCGGTCCTCCGCGTCAGGCGCGACATCCTCCGGCGCAGCAACATCGGGGCGCTGTTCACCGGCCGCTCGGTGTCGCGGGTCGGCCCCGGATCCAACGCGGCGTACGGCGTCGACGGCCTCTTCTCCTTCCATCAGAACCTCAACATCAGCACCTACTGGGCCGAGACGCGCACACCGGGGGCGGGTCTCGGCGACGACGAGACGAGCCACCGTGCCCAGCTCGACTACACCGGCGACCGCTACGGCCTGCAATTGGAGCGACTCACCGTCGGCGAGGACTTCAACCCGGAGATCGGCTTCCTGCGGCGCCGCGACTTCGAGCAGAGCTTCGGGCTGTTCCGGTTCAGTCCGCGCCCGCGGTCGATCGAGTCGATCCGGCAGTTCTTCTGGGAAGGACAGCTCGACTACATCACCGACCGGCAGGGCGTGCTCGAGACACGGCAGGCGCGTGGCCGGTTCGCAACGGAGCTGGAGAGCGGCGACCTTTTCGACGTCATCTACAGCCGCAACTACGAGTTCCTCGCACACCCGTTTCAGATTGCCCCGGGCGTCGCCATCCCGGTGGGCGGCCACCGTTTCGACGACGTCGAGGTGGGGTACTGGCTGGGGCAGCAGCACCGCGTCTCCGGCCGCGTCTCCGCCCAGCACGGCGGCTTCTACGGCGGCACGAAGACCAGCCTGAACCTCGGGCTCGGCAGCGCGTTCTCCGGGACCCGCGTGGAGATTACGCCACAACTGTCGATAGAGCCGAACGTGTCGTTCAACCGGATCGATCTGCCCGTGGGCCGCTTCGATACGACGCTCGTGAGCACGCGGACGATCTACGCCGTGAACCCGCTGATGTTCGTCAGCGCCCTGGTGCAGTACAACTCCGCCACCGGCAGCGTCGGCACCAACATTCGGCTGCGCTGGGAGTACCACCCGGGCAGCGAGCTGTTCATCGTCTACAACGAGAATCGCGACGACGCCCTGCGCCCGAACCGGTTCCCACAACTCGAGAACCGCGCCTTCATCGTCAAGATCAACCGGCTGTTCCGCTTCTGAGCCCGCTGGCCGCGGGCTCTCCGCGTGGACCCGAGCCGCCCGTCAGTCCACCCAGTCGGCGATGAAGACGTTCGTGTCCCCCTCGGCCGCGGCGTTGCGGTTGGACGCGAAGATCAGCTTCGTCCCGTCGGGCGAGAACATCGGGAAGCCGTCGAACACGTCGGTGAACGTGATCTGCTCCAGCCCGGTGCCGTCGAGGTTGATCATGAAGAGGTCGAAGTTGCGGCCGTCCGGGTTGTGCATGTTCGACGAGAAGATGATGCGCTCGCCGTCGGGGTGCCAGTACGGGGCGAAGCTGGCCCCCCCGGAGTCGGTAACCTGCCGCACGTTGCTCCCGTCGGCGTCCATCACGAAGACCTCGACCGCGGTGGGCCGCCAGAGGCCCTGGTCGAGCAGCCGCTTGAAGTCGTCGTACTCCGGGCCGTCGGGAATCTCGCGTCCGCGGAAGATGATCTTCGAGCCGTCGGGCGAGAAGAACGCACCGCCGTCGGGTCCCTGCCGGTGGGTCAGCCGGCGCACGTCCGAGCCGTCGCCGTTCATGGAGTAGATCTCCATGTCGCCGTCGCGCACGCTCGTGAACACGACGCGGCCGTCCGGCCCGACGGTCGGCTCGGCGTCGTAGCCCGGCTCGTCGGTCAGCCTGGTCAGCCCCGTGCCGTCCGGATTCGCACGGAAGATGTCGTAGCTGTCGTAGATGGCCCACACGTAGCCCATCCGGAAGCTCGGCGGCGGCGGGCACTCGGCGCCGCCCAGGTGCGTCGACGCGTAGATGATCGACTTGCCGTCCGGAAAGAAGTAGCCGCAGGTGGTGCGCCCGCTGCTGGTGCTCACCATCCGCTGGTCCGAGCCGTCCAGGTTCATCGTGAAGATCTGGTCGCACGGCACCCCTTCGCGGGTGGACTGGAAGATGATCTTCTGCCCGTCGAACGAGAAGTAGGCCTCGGCATTCTCGCCGCCGAAGGTGAGCTGGCGGATGTTGGCCAGGTGGACCTCGCCGCCGGAGCCTGCCGCCGCCTGCGCGGCACTCTCGACCGCTGGCCGGCTCTCCCCGACCGACTCCCCGGCGGGCGCGCCGCCCGCGAGCGGGACCGCCAAGCCCGCGGCCAGCGCTACGGCGATCAACAGCGAACGAACGTGGAGATGGTTCTGCACAACGCACTCTCCCGGAGGAAGCAACCGCGCTCCGGAACAATCCGGATGCGCGCTATTGCCGGCCCACGAGCTCCAGCAGCCCGAGGGTGAGCCATGGTACATAAGTGATCACGAGCACGCCAATGCCGAGGATCACGAGCAGCGGCACCGACGCGCGGTAGACCTCCAGCAGCGGGCGGTCGAAGCGGTAGGAGGCGAGGAACAGGTTCAGCCCGACCGGCGGGGTCAGGTAGCCCAGCTCCAGGTTCGCGATGAAGATGATGCCGAGGTGCACCGGATCGATGCCGTACGCGGCCCCGATCGTGCTGATGAGCGGCACCACGACCACGATGGCCGAGAAGATGTCCATCACGCAGCCGACGATCAGCAGGAACACGTTGAGCGCGAGCAGGAACAGCAGCGGCGACTCGATGCGCGCCTGCGTCCACTCCAGCAGCCGGAACGGGATGTCGACATCGACCATGTAGGCGGTGAAGCCCTTGGCCACGCCGAGGATGATCAGCACGCCGCCGATCAGCACCACGCACTCGCGGAAGGCCTGCCGCAGGCCCGGCCCGAGCCGGAAGTCGCGGTGGACCAGGCCGGTGACGATCGCGGCGTACAGGGCAGTCAGGGCGGAGGTCTCGACCAGGGTCGCGCGCCCGCTGAAGAGCGCGCCCAGCACGACCAGCGGCAGAGCCAGCTCCCACTTCGCCGTCCACAGCGCCTCGCGCGCCTCTCTCCAGGCGAAGTCGTGGCGGCCGGCGCCGGTGACGATCCCCTCGCGCATGCCCCAGGCGGCCACCAGCGCGATGAGCAGCACGCCGGGGAGGATGCCCCCGATGAACAGGTTCTCCGGCGCGGTCTGCGCGACGATGGCGTAGAGGATGAGCGGCATCGCCGGCGGCAGCAACAGCCCGAGCGAGCCGGAGGCGGTGAGCAGGCCGACCGAGAAGCGGTCGCGGTAGCCGTCGGCCAGCAGCGCCGGCAGCAGCAGTCCGCCCAGCGCCAGGATCGTCACCCCGGAGCCGCCGGTGAAGATAGTGAAGAACGCGCAGACCACAGCGCAGACCACAGCGGTACCGCCCGGCATCCAGCCGACCAGCGCCCGGAACACCTGCAGCAGCCGCCCGGACGACTGCCCCTGGGCCAGGATGAAACCGGCCAGGGTGAAGAG
The DNA here is from genome assembly GCA_009861545.1 of Acidobacteriota bacterium. NCBI lineage: Bacteria > Pseudomonadati > Acidobacteriota > Acidobacteriota bacterium. The sequence continues at coordinate 7,861 of VXME01000040.1, forward strand.
CGGAATGGCCGGCAGGTGCGGCTCGGTCGCCAGGTCGTAGGCGTACAGCGGCACCGCCGCCGGGTCGAACGCGTCGACCATGTAGAGGAACACCGCCGCCCCGGCCAGCACCGTGAAGATCGGCGCCCCGGCCAGCGCCGCGAGCACTACGAGGAGCACCCAGGGCCAACCGGCGCCTCCGGCGAGCACGCACGACGCCTCGTCCACATTCGCACAGGCCGCCCCGGTCCCGCTCAGCCAGATGCCGATCAGCATGCCGGCCGCCGCGACGGCGCGGGCGCCCCAGCCTCCGGCCCGCCATCCCAACCGCACAGCGATGACGCCGAAGGCGAACGGCAGCACCAACTGGAAGACCCACGACGGAATCCCGAGCGCTATCTCGCCACCTATCTCCATCTCGATGACGACGATGTCGATCGCGGACCAGGCGAGCAGCGCCGAGACCGCCGCGCCCACCGTCGCGGCGAATCCCTGCGCGACCTGCCGCGCCGCCCCCTCCGGGATGAACGTGGCGGTGGCCAGCGCGATCAGCTTGTTCTGCCGCGCGGCGAGGCCGGCCCCCAGGAAGCCGACCCACAACGTGAGGTGTTGGACGAAGGGAATCGACCCGGGGATGCCTCCGGTGACAATGGGTCGGACGACGATCTCGGCCAGCGGCAGGATCGCCATCGCGGCCAGCGCGCCGGCGGCGAGCAGCTCTTCCGACCTGTGGAGGAACCCGAGCGCGGGCGCCGCACGGCGCGCAACGGAAGCAGTGATCGCGCTCATCCTCACGGTCACACCCGGCATCATAGGTCCGCGGTTCGCCACTCGCTCAGCCCGGCGACGATGCACTCCTCGAGCCACGCGCGGAATCGATCCTCGATGGACTGCGGATCTTCCCGGTAGTTGATCTGAAACACGGCCCGCGCCAGTGCCTTGGCAGGACTGGACTCCCTGTCGTCTCCATCTGTCTGCACTCGCTGGAAGAAGACGGCGCAACAGGCGAGCACGCCCCGAAACTCGTGACCGATGCCGTGAAACGCAATCAGCAACTGGCTCTGATTCGCGTTCTGAATCACGAGTCGGACCCACGCCCGATGCGTTTCCATGTTGGCGAAGTATTCGAGGGCCTTCGCTCCGGCGACGACTTGCTGCCGGAAGTAGTGACTGCGCGCGTCGTGATCGCTCGTCCCGTCGACGAACACCGTAACGTGATCGAGCAGGGGTTTGACCTCCCTCTCGAAAGTCACCGTCACCTGTCTCAGCCGCTCCCCCGCGATTCGCCTGAGCTCTTCGGCCCGATCCTTCGCGGTGTTCCACTCCGCGAGCAGTGCGTCGCGTCGATGCTCCAGTTCCCTCCGGGTCGAACGGATCAGGTCCTCCGCAATGACCAACCTTCCAACGTCGCGAGACAATCCCAGGGCGCGCACGAACTCCCGGCGCTGAATCTCCGAAAAAAAGACGATCAGAGGCTTCAACTCTCCTTGGTCAGCCGCTTCCAGAGCGTCGAGGTACGTGCCCTTGCTGGCGCTTCGCACCACCAGCGGAAAACGGACCGCCCTCACCAACACCATGGTCGCCAGCGATCGAGCCACCCGCCCATTGCCATCCTGAAAGGGATGGATCTGCGTGAAGCGATGATGGAGCCACGCCGCCTCGACTTCCGGCGCAACGCCGACGTGCTTCCGGTGCATTTCGATCAGGGCATCCATTTCTGATGCAACCTGCTCAGGTGGACAGTACTCGTGGACCTCGCCCGACCGCCCGGTCGGATTGTTGGGCCTCTTCTTGTAGGCGCCTCTCAGCAGCGGAATCTGCACCCGGTTACCGAATTGGTCTCTCCCTTCGGCCGTTTCCTGATTCTGCGTCAGCAGCGCGTGCAGCTCCTTGACATAGCTGGTCGACAACTGTCGCTCGTCCTTGACGAAGGCGAATACATGATCTATCGCAGCCTCGTGATCGCGGATCATGGATGCGACCGTCTCCGGCGTCGCACCCGCCCCGTGGGGAATCAGCGCCGCGTCGATGCCGTGCTCGATGAGGACTTCGGTGACGCCCCTGTCGAACTCGTACACGCGCTCGATCAGGCCGGTCTCGATCGCCCACTCTCTGCGCAGTTTCTCGTTGAACTTCGGCAGTGCCTCGGAGTCCGCAAGACGTTCACGCTCTTCCTGCCAGACCTTGGCCAACGCCGCCAGCTCGCCCTGTTCCGGCGACGTCGGTTCGACCTCGTAGTCGCGAATCGGATGCCACTTGTGCCCGCCGCTCATCTTCGATCCCCGACGAGGCGCGATCGAATCTTTCAGTTGGCCCGGAACTCCGCGCGGGCGGCGACGGCCGCGTCGTAGATGTCCCCCGGCACGCGGCTGCCCCGCCAGGTCGCGGTCAACCGGTCGGCCACGACGCGGAACTCGGCCGCCTCGGCCTCGCTGACCGCCGACACGGTCAGGCCCCGCTTCTGCATCTCGGCCACCGCGTCCCGGTCCTGCCGCGGCACCTCGTCGAACAGGAAGTCCTGCATCGCGGCCGCGCCGTCGAGCAGCGCCTCGCGGTCGGCCTCGCCGATTCGGGCCCAGGCCCGCTCGGTCATCACGGTGGCGCCGAAGACCGGGCTGAGGGGGATGTCGAGCATGTGGGAGGTCTGCCGGTACCACTGGAACACCAGCGCTCCGTACGGCGGGCTCGGGTAGGCGTCGATGAGCCCGGTGTTCAGCCCCATGAGGACGTCGGTCAGCTCCAGCGGCACCGGCTCGAAGCCGTTCTCGCGATACCAGCGCACCATGTCGTCGTCGCCGGCCGACGTAAAGAGCTTCGCCCTCTGCAGGTCGCGCATGTCGCGTATCGGCTGCGCCGAGAAGATGTGCGCCCACCCGCCGTGCCCCCAGTTGAGCAGGACGAGTCCGCTGTCCGCGAGCGAATCGCGCAGCCGCGGCGTGAGCGCCTCGAGCACGTGCAGCGCCTCTTCGTCGGACTCGAAGAAGAACGGAATGCCGAACACGTTGAAGTTCTCGTCGACCTCGGTCAGTCCGGGCAGCGTCAGCGCCGCGACCTGCGGGTTGTTCAGCCGCATCCGCCGGATGATGGTCGATTCGTCGCCGGTGGTCCCCCGCACCTGCAGCCGCACGCGGCCGTCGGTGGACCGCTGCCACGCCGACGCCATCTGCCGCAGCGACCGGTCCCAGACCGAGTTGGCGGGCAGGATCGTGCCGAGCCGGAGGTTGGTGCGCTGCGCCTCGAGCAGGACGGGGCTCAGCAGCAGCACGACCGCGACGGCAAGACGGAACGCTCTCATGGTCGGTTCTCCAACTCCTCGTCGAGCTCGTCGAACGGCTCGAAGAACAGATCGTCGATATGATCCAGCAGCACCCGGGCCCGCTTCTGCGCGATCAGGTTCAGCAGCCGGTTCGCCGGCGCCTCGTCCGGATCGATTGCAATCGCGGTCTCCAGCAGCTCGTGAAACTCCTCCCGGTCCTCCTCGGCCACCGAGACGCCGGTAGCGAGCGCGACGTAGGGGCCGGCATCCTGTCCGTCGGACAGCTCGACGGCCCGGGCGAAGTGCTCGCGCGCCCGCGCGTACGATCCGCCCATCGCCTCGCCCACCGACTCGAGCGTGATGAACGCGGAGTGCAGCGCGCCGCGCTCGAAGCCTTCATCGAGTTCGATCGCCCGATCGAGCAGGGCGCGGGCCGCCGGCAGGTCGGCAACGAGGGCGGGCCGATCCAGTCCGACCGAGATGGCCAGCATCCAGGCGCCGCCGAGGTAGTACAGACTCTCGACTTCCTCGCGTCCGAAAACCTCTACCGCCGCTTCGGGATCGGTTCGGAGCCGCGCGGTGATGCCGGGATGATCGACCTCGACGTTGCGCAGCCCGTAGTCCCGCGCCCGCAGGTACATCCGGCGCGCCCGGTCGTTGAGCTCCAGCGCCAGGTCGTAGTCGTCCCACTCCGCAATGGCCGCGTCCGCCTGGAGAAAGGCGTTGGCGTAGAGCACGAACCCGGTGTTCGCGAACAGCAGCACGTCCTGCCGCGCGGGATCGGCGTCGATGATCGATTCGATCGTCTTGAGCAGGAACGGGAGCGAGTCGCGGACCAGCTCCGGGTCTTCCTCCGAGAGGTAGACGGCGGGATTGACCAGCGTCGGCAGCACCGCGTTGACCGCCATGGTGCGGAGCGAGCAACCGGCGAAGACCAGCGCCGCCACGGCGGCGAAGACGATGCGGGCGCCCGATCCGAGTGCTTGTCTCGACACCTGTTCAACCGCCGATCATATCAGGCCGGTTTGTTTCGGGCTCGCCCGGCAGCATGCGCCGCAGCCGGCGTCCGCAGGGAACGGGTGCCCGATCGCGTCGCCAATCCCGTGTCATCATTTCCGGGTGGGCGCCTTCGAGTGCATTCCCGCCGGCTGGTTCGTCATGGGCAGCCCCGATGGTCAGCGCGACGAGGCGCCGGTGCACCGGGTCTGGGTCGATGCTTTCGAGCTGGCCGTCGATCCGGTGACCCGCGCCGAGTATGCCCGCTTCCGGGAGACGACCGGGCGGGCGGCGCCTCGCGAGTGGGACAACCCGCGGTTCGCCGACCCCGAGCTGCCGGTGGTGGGCGTGAGCTGGAACGACGCCGTCGTCTACTGTATCTGGCGGTCGTCCCTGGGGGCGACTCCGGTGCGCCTCCCGACCGAGGCGGAGTGGGAGCGGGCGGCGCGGGGCGGACGCCAGGATGGAGACTATCCCTGGGGCGACGCTATCCCCGCCTGGATTCCGAACGGCGGCCGGGGGCCGCTCGACGGGCCTTGGCCGGTCGGCCTCGGTCCGCCCAACGCCTTCGGCATCCGCGGCATCGCCGCCAACATCCACGAATGGTGCGCCGACTGGCACGCGAGGGACTACTACGCAGACTCGCCGTCGCGCAATCCCGCCGGACCCGCGAGCGGGCGGCGGCGTGCCTCGCGCGGCGGATCCTGGCGTCACGCGGTGACCATCAGCCGGGTCGCCGCGCGCAGCAAGCTCGACCCGTCGTTCCGCTACACCGACTACGGCTTCCGGATCGCCCGCGATGTCTGAGGAGCTGGATCTCGCGCACCGCGTCGCCCGCGCGGTGCACGACGCAGGGGGACGCGCGTTCATCGTCGGCGGCTGGGTGCGCGACGATCTGCTGGGCGGCGCGTCGAAGGCCGGTTCAGCGGGGGACGGCGCAGCGCGGGACGGCTCTCCCCAGGACATCGATATCGAGGTCTTCGGACTCCCCGCGGACCGGCTGCGGGCGGTGCTGGCGGCACTCGGTCGGGTCAACGCCGTCGGGGCCAGCTTCGCGGTCTTCAAGCTCGGTCCGCTCGACGTCTCGCTCCCCCGCACCGAATCGAAGGCGGGCCGCGGCCACCGCGGCTTCGTCGTCACCGGCGCTCCGGAGCTGCCGCTGGCGGAGGCGGCGCGCCGCCGCGACTTCACCGTCAACGCCATCGCCTGGGACCCCTTGACCCGGCAGCACGTCGACCCGCACGGGGGCCGCGACGATCTGCGCCGCAAACGCCTGCGCATGGTCGACCCGGCAACCTTCGGCGACGACAGCCTGCGGGTGTTGCGCGCGATACAGCTCGCGGCGCGCCTCGAATTCGAGGTCGACGAGCCGACCCGGGCCGTCTGCCGCACCATCGCCCTCGACGATCTGCCGGCAGAACGCGTGTGGGGCGAGATGGAGAAGCTGCTGCTCCAGGCCGAACGGCCGTCGCTCGGCTTCACCCTGGCGCGTGAGCTGGGCGTCGTCGATCGGCTCTTCCCGGAGCTCGCGGCGCTCGTCGACTGCCCGCAGGAGCCGGAGTGGCACCCGGAGGGCGATGTCTGGATCCACACCCTGATGGTGATCGACAAGGCCCGCGGCCGGCTCGACGGTCTCGCGCGCCCGCGGCAGCTCGCGGTGATGCTCGGCGCCGTCTGCCACGACTTCGGCAAGCCGGCGACCACGGCGTACCTCGACGGCCGCATCCGGTCGCTGAACCACGAGGAGATGGGGGTCCCGCCGGCCACGGCATTCCTGGACCGGCTCAACATCCACACGCTCGACGGCTACGACGTCCGGGGCCAGGTGCTCGGCCTGGTGGCGCACCACCTGAAGCCGGGGATGTGGCGGGCCGCCCCCAAGGTGGGCGACGGTGCGTTCCGGCGGCTGGCGCGCAAGGTGGACCTGGAATTGCTGGCCCGCCTCGCGAAGGCCGACTGCGAGGGTCGCACCGGCCGCTTCGACTGCTCGGCGATGGATTGGTTCCTGCAGCGTGCGCAGTCGCTCGGGGTCGAACATGCCCCGCCGGCGCCGATCCTGATGGGCCGCCACCTGTTGGCTCTCGGGGTTCCGCCCGGGCCCGCGGTCGGGTCCATCCTGAAGCGGGTCTACGAGCGCCAGCTCGACGGCGGGGTCACGACGCTGGAGGAAGCGACCGACGCGGCCAGGGCGCTGCTGAAGGAGCAGCGGGGCTGACGCTGCCGCGCCCCGTACACCGGGTCAGGCGAAGTCGAAGCTGGCGACCTCCGCGCAGGCGGCGGCGACACTATGGCCCTTCGCGCAGCCGGCGGAGCTGGATCTCGTTGGCCATCCGCTGCGCGGCAGGCGAACCCGGGTCCACCGCGATCAGTTGCCGGGCGTAGTCCTGCGCCCGCTCCAGCTCCCCCTGCCGCAGGAGGATCCGGGCCAGCGCGAGCAGCACGTCGGCATCCCGGGAGTCGCGCCGGCTCGCCTCCAGAAACGCCGTTTCCGCCGCGGCGAGGCGTCCGAGGGTCTCGAGCGCCAGCCCGTGGTTGTAGGCGACGCGCACCCGGTCCGGGATCAGCGCGGCCGCGCGCCCGAGACTGTCCGCGGCCTCGTCGAGACGCCCCTCCTCGGCCAGCAGCAGGCCCAGCGAGTAGTGCAGCTCCCCGTCGCCGGGCGCCCGTTCGATACCGTCGCGCAGGACCGTCTCGGCCTCGGCGTTCCGTCCCTGCCGGTTGAGCAGCGTGGCGAGGTTGAAGCGGGCCGGCACGAAGAACGGGTCGAGCCGCAGCGCCGTGCGGTAGGCGGCCTCGGCCTCCTCCCGGCGGCCCGCGCCGGCGGCCAGGACGCCGAGGTTGAGGTGCGAGGCGGGCCGATCGGCCGCCGCCATCTGCACGTCGACGAGCTCGGCCCGCGCGGCGTCGAATGCCGACCGTTGCGCCTGCGTGAGGACCGAACGGGGCACCGCGGCAAGCCCGCGGGCCGCCGCTACGCGGACCGCCCGGATCGGGTCCGCGAGCAGCGGCGCGAGCACGGCCGCCCGCCGCGGCGGCGGCAACCGGTCGAGCCCGCCCGCCGCGGAAGCGCGCACCAGCGGATCGGGATCGGCGGCGGCGGCCGCGATGGCCCGCAGCGCCGCCGGCCCGTAGCCGCGCAGCGCCTCGATCGCCGTCGCCCGCACGATGGCCGGGAGGGCGCCGTCGCCGGCGACCGCCAGCAGCGGCGCCTCCGCGTCCCGATCGCCGGCGCGGGCCGCCGCGAGCGCCGCGGCGAAGTGCGGCTCGGCCGGCGCCCCCCACCACTCGGCGGCCCGGTCAGCCGCCCACGCGGCCGGCCGATCGTCGTGGCACCGCGTGCAGGCGTTCGGCGTACCCAGGGTGGCCGACAGGTCCGGGCGCGGGATGCGAAAGCCGTGATCGCGGCGGGGGTCGACCTGCATGTAGGTCTGCGCCGGCATGTGGCAGCTCGCGCAGCGCGCCGCGGCCGAGTCCGGCGGGTGGAAGTGGTGGTCGGGCGTATCGTAGCGACCGGGCGAGAGCATCGGAAACCGCTCTACCGGCGCCTCCCGGTGGCACTGGAGACAGACCGCGTCGCCGTCGGCGCGCAACCCGAGCCGGTGCGGGTCGTGGCAGTCCGAGCAGCGGACCCCCGCGGCGTGCATTCGGCTCTGGACGAACGATCCCCAGACGTACACCTCGTCCTGAATCTGCCCGTCGGGGTAGTACAGCCCCTCGTCCAGCTTCGCCGGCAGGAAGTCGTCGAGGAACGGGCGCGCGTGACGATCGACCGCGGCGAGGCGCTGGCGCCGCGAATGGCAGCCGGCGCAGGCCCGGATCTCGGTATCGGCGGCACCGGCCGGAAAGTCGACGACCAGCCCGGCCGGCGCCGACGCCCGATCCGGCGGCGCGGCGCGCGCCCGGTCGACGTGCGCCGCGCCGGGACCGTGACACGCCTGGCAGCCGACGTCCATCGCCGCCCAGGTGGTGCGGTACGTATCGCTCTCGACGTCGTAGTCGGGGCGCAGGTGGGTCGAGTGGCACTCCGCGCACATGAGGTTCCAGCGCTGGTAGCGACCGGTCCAGTGCAGCGGGTCGTCCGGCGGGATCTCCTGGTCGGGGTACAGGTGGAACCACTCGCCGCGTTCCGTATCCCACGCGATCGTCAGGCTCTGGAGGCGGCCGCCGGGAAACGCCGCCAGGTACTGCTGGAGCGGCTCGACGCCGAAGGTATAGACCAGCTCGAAGTCGGCGAGCCGCCCGTCGGGCCCCTCCGTGTTGACGAAGAACCGGCCGTCCCGCACGAAGAAGCGGGAGGTCAGGCCGAAGTGGGTGAACGTCGCGCCGTCGAAGTCGCCGAGCACGGTCTCGGCCGTGGCCTCCTGCATGGCGAGGTCGTGATGCGAGCCGGACCAGGCCTCGTGCTCCCGCGCGTGGCAGTCGGCGCACGACGCGTCGTCGACGTAGGCGACGCCGCTCTCGCCGGCGCCCGGGTCGCGGCGCGGAGGCGCGCCGCCGCTTCCGGGCCCGATTGCGCACGCGGCGAGGACCGCGCCGCACGCGGCAGCCGACGCAATCGAGGCGATGGGCACGGATCTAACGTCGGCCATGGTCGGTACTCCCTCACGAGTCTGCCACAGGACGAGAGAGACGGCTCGACACGGAAAGCGGGCACCGAGCCGACCGTCGCTGTCGCTATAGTTACGGGCGGAAGAACATGGGACGACGTACAGCCCGGCGGCGCCGGGCCCGCCAGGAGCGCGGCGCTCACGTTGCTGCGAGCCGCGCGGCGGCAGCCGGCGCGCCGGGCGTCGCAACGCCGGCGCTGGCCGCGATCTTCGCGACGGCCCTGCTCGTCCGCCTCGTTCACGTCTGGCAGCTCGGCGCCTCCCCGTTCGGCGACCTCCTGCTCGGCGACTCCGCGGGGTACGATCGCTGGGCGCGGGAGCTCGCGGCCGGCGACTGGCTTGGCGCCGAGGTCTTCTACCAGGCCCCGCTCTATCCCTACCTCCTCGGCGTGATCTATTCCGCGCTCGGATCGGACGTCACCCTCGTGCGCGTCTGCCAGGCGGCGCTGGGCTCGGCCTCGGCGGTCCTGCTCGCGGCGGCCGGGGGACGCTTCCTCTCGCCGCGGGTGGGCATCGTCGCCGGGGCGGCGCTGGCTCTCTATGCGCCGGCAATCTTCGTCGACGCGACCCTGCAGAAGTCGGTGGTCGACGTCTTCCTGCTGACGGGACTCCTCTGGATGCTGAGCCGAACCCTGGACGGCGCACCTCCCGCCCGTCGCTGGGTCGGCGTCGGCGCCATCCTCGGTGCGCTGTGCCTGACCCGCGAGAACGCGCTGATCCTGGTGGCGGCCCTGGGCGCCTGGCTCTGGCTGGGACGGCGCGAGCGGCGCGACTGGCTGCGACAGGCCGCGCTCATGGCCGCCGGGGTCGCCATCGTGCTGGTTCCGGTCGCCTTGCGCAACGGCGCCGTCGGCGGCGAATGGCACCTGACGACATCGCAGTTCGGACCGAACTTCTACATCGGCAACAGTGCGGACGCGGACGGCGCCTATCGTCCGTTGCGGTACGGCCGGGGCGATGCGGCGTTCGAGCGCGACGACGCGACCGCCCTGGCCGAGGCGGCGGTTGGACGCGACCTCACACCGGCCGGCGTGTCGCGCTACTGGGTCGGCCAGGCGTTCGACGACATCGCGGCGGCGCCGGGACGCTGGCTGCAGTTGCTGGTCCGCAAGACGGCGCTCACCTTCAATGCGGTCGAGGTGATCGACACCGAGAGCCAGTACGCCCACGCGGAGCACTCCGTGCCGCTGGCCGCAACCGGCTGGTTCACCCACTTCGGGCTGCTCGTGCCTCTCGCCGTAGTCGGCATCGCGGTCACCTGGCCGCAGCGCCGACGACTCCTCCCGCTGTACCTGATGCTCGGGCTGTACGCGGCGAGCGTGATCGCGTTCTACGTCTTCGCCCGCTACCGCTATCCCCTGGCGCCGCTCCTCGTGCTGTTCGCGGCGGCTGGAGGAGAGCATCTGGTGCGCGTCGCACGGCGCACCGCCACCGTCGCGCACGCGCCCCTCGTCGCGGGGATCGTCCTCGCCTGCATCGTCGGCGCCAACTGGCCGCTGCTGTCGAAGGACCACATGCGCGCCGCGTCCTACAACAACCTGGCCACCGCGTATCGCGAGCGGGGAGATCTGGAGCGGGCCATCGGGCTCTACGAGACCGCCCTCACCCTGGACGCCGACTACGCGCAGGCCCACAGCAACATCGGGAGCGCTCTCGCGGCCAGCGGCGAGACCGACCGCGCCATCGAGCACTATCGGCAGGCGATCGCCGCCGACCCCGCCACCGGCGACCTGCGCTACAACTTCGGAAACGCGCTGCTCGCCGCGAACCTGTACGCGGAGGCGGCCGAGCAGTTCCGTTTCGCGGTGGACGCGTGGCCGGAGGACGCCGAGGCGTACAACAACCTCGGGATAGCCCTTGCCTCGGGAACTCGCATGGCGGAAGCGGCGGAGGCCTTCCGGGAGGCGGTTCGACTCGATCCGGCGGGGGTACGCGCACACCGCAACCTGGGGATCGCGCTCGAGGAGCTGGGCGATGCCGACGGGGCTCGACGCCACTACGCCGAGGCCGAACGGCTCGAGACGGCGGCGCCACCCGCGCCATGACGGGACGTGCGCCGATCGGCTGCCGCCGCGCGAAGCGACCCCGCGGCCGGCGCGGCACCCTGGCCGACGGCTATTGTCCCTGGCCGTCGGTCACCGCAACCGCGGTCAGGTCCTGGCTGTCGATCGAGTACTTGATCCAGCCCTCGAACATCTCGTCCCAGCTCTGCTCGCCCCAGTAGACCTCCTTCTGCGGAGCCGGGTTGTAGCGGTTGCGGTACGAGTTGTCGTAGTGGCCCTCGACGATCAGGGTGCTCCCGCCGGGAATCCGCAGCGGCTCCACCAGCTCGAACTCGGTCTGCCAGTTGAAGTCGTAGCGGGGCACGTCCAGCAGCACCTGCTCGCGGCCGTCCGGCCACTGCAGGACGAACCGCATGTCCTTCCCTCGCAAGTGCATGTGGGGCGATATCGCGTAGAACGTGATCGGCTCGGCCACGTCCGTGCGCATCACGATCTCCCAGTCGTCGGCATGGGGCGGAATCGGCGGCACGGCGCGCCGGGGCACTTCCTCGCCGTTGACCGTCACCGGCAGGGTCCGGTCGGGCGTCGTCGGCAGCGGGCTCCCGATGGTGCGCGAGAGGATCTCGTGCGTGACCCTGTCGCGCGCCTTCCAGATGCCGATGCGCGAGTGGTCCGTCTCGGGCCGGCCGGTCACGTTGTAGTGCAGGCTCCAGCGCAGGAACCTGCCGGCCGGGACCCGCTTGGCGACCCCGGCGTGGAACATCTCGAACCCGCGGCCGGGCACGAAGCAGATGAGCTTGGCGGCCCCGGCCCCGAGGACGTTCGAGTCGCGGTCGCTCGCCGCCCGGATCTCGCCGGCGGTCAGCGGCCGGCCGTCCTGGTGCGGCACGCCCTCGACGATGGTCGTTCCCGCCGGCAGCGTCGTGACGTGCGCGCTCATGTGGTGCACGACGGATCGGTTGCCCGGCAGCATCTCGACCGCCTCGGCGAAGACGTCCTCCGCGAACGGGATCTCGGAGTAGATGTTGTAGTACGGCAACTCGCCGTCGGCCGGGATCTCCATGACCACCGGCAGGTCCAGGACGATGTCCGGCGGACGGCCGCTCGGGTGGTGCCACTCGTTCGCCGTGAACACCGGCAACGGCGGCAGGTCGGCGGGATTCCCCAACGGCGCGCCGCCGTCCGCCCACGCGGCGACCGTGTCGATCTGCGTCTGGCTGAGCGACCGCACGTTGCGGATCGGGACGCCTCCCGGCGCGGCGTGCCAGGGCGGCATCTCGCGCGAGACCACCTTGTCCCGGATGGCGCGCGCCCACGGCCGCACCTCGCGGTACGAAAGGAACGACATCGGGGCGATGTCGCCCGGCCGGTGACAGCTCGCGCAGTGGTCGAAGACGATCGGGGCAACGTCGCGGGCGAATGTCGGGACCGGGGCCGCCGGCGGCTGAGCCGCGGCCCCGCCAGCCCCCGTGGTCAAGACCATTGCGACCCCGAAAACGAGACGCGCGTCACGCATGACCGAACTCTCCTCCAGCAGTCCGTTGTGGAAACCCGCGCCGCGCCGCGAGCGGCGAGGCGCCCGCGCGGCAAGGCGCGACAAAGGAACACAGCGGGCGGCTGACGGTCACCGGCCGGCCCGTTCCGAAGCGGCCCTCATCCTCATCGAGCGTTGGAGATCCGGGCTGCTCCACGTCCGGCAGACTCTGCCAGCTTGCCGTTCGCCGACACCATGTAGCGGACCCCGAGGCGGAGGACGTCGACCTGAATCTGCCCGCGCGGAAGGTCTTCGGGGCGCTCGTAGCGGACCTCGTGCTGACTCGACAGCTCCCGGTTCCGCTGCACGATGCGACTCGCGATGTCGCCCAGCGGGTCCTCGAGGCGCGACCCGAGGAAGATGGTCGCCTGGGACCCGCCGGTGAAGTTCTCCAGGTCACGGCCGACCGCCTCGGCTACCGACACGCGCCGCTGCAGCGAGCCCGGCGCCGGCGGCAGCATCAACAACGAATGCACGGTGACGCCGCGCCGCAGCAACTCCTGGGCGGTATCCAGGAACCTCTCGGTGCGATCCGCGCTCCGGTCGCGCCCGGACGACGCAACGATCACGATCACGGGCCGGTGTGGTCCCGTATCCTCGGCTATCCACTCGTTGGCCTCCGCCAGACCGTCGATGAGCCGCATCGAGCGCCCCCCGACCTCCATCCGGCGCAGCCCGGCGTCGATCTCTTCCTGGCCGATCGCGCCCTGGACCCACCAGCGAGGCTGCGGCGACAGGGAGAGCAGCGACACTTCCTGGTTCGGAAGGCGGTCGAAGAAGCCGCGCAGTCCGTCGCGGACGCGATCGAACGCGCGCGCGGCGGTACGGCTGTTGTCCACCAGGACCACGAGCTTGGTCGGCAGGTTCGCCGGCCGCACGTCGGTCACCGGCAGGACGACGCCGTCCTCCCGCACGATCACCTCCGGCACTCCGAGATCGGTGACGATGGAGCCTGTGCCCCGTTCGAACGCCTGCACGTAGAGCCGCCGCGACTGGGCGTCCGCCGGTGTCGGAGGGAGTCCCCAGAGGGCGAGCAGGACGGCCAGAACGGTGAAGCGACGGGCACGCGGAGCCGAACGCAACGAGGCGGCGCACGGCGGCATCATGAAAGCCATCGCCCCATCCTACTCCCATCACGGACCGTTGTCTCTCTCTTGTGCGACACCACGTCCCTTGTGCAACACCACGTCCCTCAGTTCCCGTCAGCCTGCGCGGGGCGACGCCCGCCGCAGCCCTCGGCGAGCAGGGCCGGGAGCTCGGCGAGCGTCCGGATCACCGGCACGCCGTCCACGTTCTCCGGCGTTTGCCCGGATCGGACGAGCAGCACCGCCGCCATGCCTACCCGGCGGGCCCCCGCGATGTCGTGGGTCATGCTGTCGCCCACCATGACCCCGTCCGCCGCGGAGGTCCCGATGCGGTCGAGAGCGGCGCGAAAAATGCTCGGGTGCGGCTTCAGGTAGCCGTGGTCCGACGACGACACCGCGGCGGTGATGAACGGCTCCAACGCGAAGTGGGACTGGAACGCGTCCAGGCAGCGGTGCGTGTTGGAGATCAGGCCGATGCGATAGCCGGCCGCGTGCAGGGCCGCGAGCGTCGGCGACACGTCGTCGTAGAGCGTGAAGTGGTGACACAGGGCCCACTCGTCGTAAATCTGGAGTGAGCAGGCCTCGATGCCCTCGCCGACCGCGCCCATCCGGATCAGAACGCGCGACACGTAGCGCAGAAACGGCTCGGGCCGGTAGGCGCCGTCCTGCAGCCGCTCGAGCTCCACGGCGGCGTCGCGCACCGCCTCCTCGAAACGGGACGCGTCGACCTCGAGACCGTGGCGCGCGGCGAAGTCCCGGTAGCCCTCGCCGTCGAAGGCGGGTCCGGGATGGATGAGGGTGAAGTCGACGTCGAAGAAGACGGCGTTGACGCGTCGCGCGGGGCCGGTGCGGGAGCGTGCGGCGTGCGGCGCGGGGGGCGTCCCGACCGGCATGAGGACCATTATATTTGCACTACAATTGAAGCGAGTGGCGCCGCCCGCCCGCGTCGGCACCGCGCGCCGCCTCGCCATGCCCGACTGGAAAGAGACTCTGAACCTGCCGCGGACCGGCTTTCGGATGAAGGCCGGGCTGCCCGCCACCGAGCCGGACGCGATCGCCCGCTGGGAGGAGAAGGATCTGTACGGCCGGATCCGGGAGCGGCGGCGCGGCGCGCCCCGTTACGTGCTCCACGATGGGCCCCCGTACGCCAACGGCGAGATCCACGTCGGCACCGCGCTGAACAAGATCCTGAAGGACTTCATCGTCCGGGCCCGCACGATGGCCGGCTTCGACGCGCCCTACGTGCCCGGCTGGGACTGCCACGGGCTGCCGATAGAGCTGCGGGTGGACCGCGAGCTGGGCAAGCGCAAGCGGGACATGAGCGTGGCCGACGTGCGCCGGGAGTGCCGGCGGTACGCGGAGCGCTACATCGACATTCAGCGCGCCGGCTTCAAGCGTCTCGGCGTGCTCGGCGACTGGGCCGCGCCGTACCAGACGATGCGCTATGCCTACCAGGCGACCATCGTCCGCGCGCTGGGCCGGTTCGTCGAGCAGGGCCTCGTCTACCGCGGCAAGAAACCGGTGCACTGGTGCATAGGGTGCCGCACGGCGCTGGCCGAAGCCGAAGTCGAGTACGAACCCCACCGGTCGCCGTCGATCTTCGTGGAGTTCCCGCTCTCCACCGGGAGCGAGCCGGCGCGGCGCGCACTGGCGCCGGCCCTGGCCGACCGCGCCGCGGGGGTGCTGATCTGGACGACGACGCCGTGGACCATTCCGTCGAACCTCGCCGTCGCCTTTCACCCCGAGGTGACCTACGGGGCATACGCGACCACGACGCAGGACGGAAGGGCGGGCGCCATCATTCTGGCCGAGCCGCTGGCCGACCGCGTCGCCGAGCAGATCGGCCGGGTGCTGGGAGCTCCGCTCGCGACGTTCCGGGGAGCCGACCTGGAGGGACTGCGGTTCCGGCATCCGCTGTACGACCGCGACTCGATCGCGGTACTGGCCGACTACGTGACCCTCGAGCAGGGCACGGGAGCCGTGCACACCGCGCCGGGGCACGGGGCCGACGACTTCCATACGGGTGTCAAGTACGGCCTGGACGTCTACGCGCCGGTCGGACCGGGAGGTCGTTTCGCGGACGATGTGGGTCTATTCGGCGGAATGGGCGTCTTCGAGTCCAACCCGCGGGTGGAAGCCGCCCTCGCCGAGCGGGGCCGGCTCTGGGGCCGCTCCGATGTGGAGCACTCGTACCCCCACTGCTGGCGCTGCCACAAACCGGTCATCTTCCTCGCCACCTCGCAGTGGTTCATCGCGCTCGACCGGGGCCGACTGCGGCAGCGGGCGCTCGACGCCATCGCGCGAGTCAGGTGGTTTCCCGCCTGGGGAGAAGAGCGGATCCGCAACATGGTGGCCAACCGACCCGACTGGTGCATCTCGCGGCAGCGGTCGTGGGGCGTGCCGATTCCGGCCCTCTACTGCACGTCGTGCGGCGAGGCGATGCTGACGACGGCCCTGACCGAGCAGGCGGCCACGATCTTCGAGAAGCACGGCGCCGACGCCTGGTACGAGCGGGACCTCGACGAGTTCCTGCCGCCGGACTTCGCCTGCCCGTCGTGCGAGAGCCGGAACTTCGAGCGCGAGCGCGACATTCTCGACGTCTGGTTCGACTCGGGTTCGAGCCACGAGGCCGTGCTCGACCAGAGACCGGATCTTGAGTGGCCCGCCACCCTCTACCTGGAGGGTTCGGACCAGCACCGGGGCTGGTTCCACAGCTCGCTGCTCGTCGGGCTCGGCACGCGCGGCGCGGCGCCCTTCCGGGAGGTCCTGACCCACGGCTTCGTCGTCGACGCGGCAGGGCACAAGATGTCGAAGTCGATCGGCAACATCATCGATCCCAAGACCATCATCAAGCGCTACGGCGCGGAGATCCTTCGACTCTGGGTGGCGATGGTCGACTACCGCGAGGAGGTGCGCCTCGGGAACGAGATCCTGGCGCGCGTAGTCGAGGCGTACCGCAAGATCCGGAACACGCTGCGGATTCTGGTGGCCAACCTGTTCGACTTCGACCCGGTCGCCGACCGCGTGCCGGTCGCCGACCTCGAAGAGGTGGACCGTTACGCCCTGGCGCGCTACGGGGAGATCGGCTGCACCGTCCTCGCCGCCTACGAGCGCTACGAGTTCCAGCCGATCGCGCACGCCGTGAACCATTTCCTCACCGTCGACCTGAGTGCGTTCTACGTCGACATCTCCAAGGATCGGCTCTACACGTTCGCGCGGCGGTCGAAGGCGCGGCGGTCGGCGCAGACGGCGATCTACACGATGACCGACGGGCTCGCGCGACTGCTCGCTCCCATCCTGCCGGTGACCACCGACGACCTCTGGCGTTTCTTGCCCGGCGCGCGCGAGGACAGCGTGCACCTGGCGGATCTGCCGGCGGACTGCGAAGCGCTGGTGGACCGCGAGCTGCTCGCCCGCTGGCAACGGCTGCTGGCCCTGCGCGACGCCGTCAACGTCGAGCTCGAGCGGCTCCGCCAGGAGAAGACGGTCGGCACTTCGCTGGAGGCCGGCGTCTCGGTGCGCGCGAACGGGTCGACGGCCGAGCTCGCCGAACGGTACGCCGCCGACCTGGCTACCTTGTTCATCACGTCCGACGTCTCGGTTGCGCCGGATCCGGATCTCCCGCTCGACGCGGACGCGGCAACCGCCGCCGGCACCCGGTTCACCGAGCCGGGGGGCGCGGCGATCATCGAGGCGCAGCGCGCCGGAGGCGTCAGGTGCGACCGCTGCTGGCGCTACGTGCCGTCGGTGAGCCACGGCGACCCGGCCGGCCTGTGCACCCGTTGCGTCGATGCGTTGTCGGAGGCCATGGAAAGTGTCGGCTGAACCGCCGCCCGCCGGCCCGTCGACCGCCGATCGGCGGCCGCCCTCCGAGGCGGGGACGCCTGCGCCGGCCTTCCCGTCGCGCGGGCTGATGCTGAGCATCGTCGTCGGGATCGTGCTTCTCGATCAGGTCTCGAAGGCCATGGTGCACGCCTGGCTGCCGTTGTACTCGAGCGTGACCATCATCCCCGGACTTCTCGACTTCAGCTACGTCCGCAACACGGGCGCCGCCTTCGGATTGCTCAACACGGTCGACATCCCGTTCAAGCGGGCGCTGATGACCGCGATCGGCCTCTTCGCCCTGATCGCCATCACCCTGTACGCGAGCCGTCTTCCGCCGGGTCAGCCGCTGGCCCGACTCGGACTGGCCGCGATCATCGGCGGCGCGATCGGCAACCTCATAGACCGCATCGCGTCGGGCTACGTCGTCGACTTCGTGGACGTCTACTGGGGAAGCTGGCACTTCTGGGCCTTCAACGTCGCCGACGCCGCGATCACGGTGGGGGCCTGCTGCCTGATCCTCGACATGGTCTTCCTGAACTCCCATGTATCCGAAACTGCTTGAACTCGGTCCGATCAGCATCTACTCGTACGGCCTGCTGCTGGTGTCGGCGTACCTGATCGGGCTGCAGGTGGCGGTGGTCCGCGGCCGGGCGCGCGGACTTGACGGACAGCGGATCATGGACCTGGGGATCGCGATCATCGTCAGCGCCCTGGTCGGCGCCAAGCTGCTGCTGTTCGTGGTGGAGTTCGACCACTTCACGCGCAATCCGGCGGAGCTGTGGACCCTGGTCCGTTCCGGCGGCGTCTTCTACGGGGGCATGCTGCTCGCGGTGGCGGTGGCGTTCTGGTACATGCAGCGGAGCGGCCTGCCCCTGTGGGCGACCTGCGACGCGTTCGCCCCCGGCATCGCGGCCGGTCAGGCGGTGGGCCGCCTCGGCTGTCTCCTCGCGGGGTGCTGCTACGGTCACCCGACGGATCTGCCCTGGGGAGTCACGTTCACCGACCCACTGGCGGCGGCCAACGTCGGCACGCCGCTCGACGTCAGTCTGCACCCGACACAGCTCTACGAATCGGTCGCCGCGCTGGTCATCCTCGGCGTCCTGCTCGCCTTCGAGCGCCGGGGGCGTCCGTTCCCGGGCCGCACCTTCTGGGCCTATCTGCTGCTCTATCCCGCGGTGCGCTTCGTGATCGAGTTCTACCGCGGCGACCCGCGCGGCACGGTCCTCGACACGCTCTCGACCTCGCAGTTCGTCTCCGTGCTGCTGGTTCCGCTGAGCATCGTGATGCTCGTGCTGCTGGCGCGCGCCGGCGGATCGAGTCCGGGGCCCGCGCCGGCGCGGAGCGGCGCCTGACCACAGCCGGGCGCGGCGCACAAGTCATGGCCACCCGCGACAGCGGCGAGCCGCCACCGTCCGAGCGCATCGACCTCGACGTGCCGGCCGATGACGCCGGATCCCGCCTCGATCAGTTCATCGCTTCCCGCCTCGCAGACCGGACACGTTCACAGATCCAGCGGCTGATCCGGGAGGGTCGGGTCGAGATCGACCGCACCGCGGCGCGCCCGGGCACCGCGGTCCGCAGCGGCGACGTCGTGCGCATCGTGATCCCGGCGCCCGCCCCGGCGGCGCCGCGACCCGAGGCACTTCCACTCGCGGTCCTCTACGACGACGCGGATCTCGTCGTCGTCGACAAGCCGGCGGGCATGGTCGTGCATCCCGCCGCGGGCCACGCCGACGGCACCCTCGTCAATGCGCTACTGCACCACGTGCGGGATCTGAGCGGCATCGGCGGCGAGCTGCGCCCCGGCATCGTGCATCGCCTCGATCGCGGCACGTCCGGGGTAATGGTCGTCGCCAAGCACGATGGGGCGCACGCCGAGCTCGCCCGGCAGTTCGCGGACCGGGAGGTAGAGAAGGAGTACGTCGCGCTCGTGTGGGGCCTGGTGCGGCAGGGGCGACGGATCGACCTGCCGATCGGCCGCGACCCGGTGGACAGGAAGCGCATCTCAACGCGTTCGCGGCGCGCCCGCGAGGCGGTCACGCGGGTGGTCATGGCCGAGCGGCTCGACGGCGTCACGCTCGCGCGGTTGGCGATCGCCACCGGCCGTACGCATCAGATCCGGGTTCACCTGAGCGCCATCGGGCACCCGGTGGTCGGGGACGCCGCCTACGGTGGCCGCAGGCGCCACCCGCCGCCGCATCTGCGCGTGGTTCAGCGGCTGGACCGCCCCTTTCTCCACGCCGCGCGGCTCGCGTTCACGCACCCGCGCGACGGGCGGCGTATCGCGGTCTCCTGCGCGTTGCCCGACGACCTGGACAGACTTGGCGCCGAGATCCGCGACGTCACGCGGCGACGGGCCGGCGATTGGAGCCACGCCGCCGTGCCCCCATCGGAATCGGAGGAACACGCGTGAAGGAAAGCTCTGCCTCCACGCTCGACAGCCGCGCCGTCCACCGGGGGCGGGCCTTCAGGACCTACCAGGACCGCGTACGGCTGCCGAACGGCCGCGAGGCAGCGATGGACGTCGTCAGGCACCCGGCGTCGGCGATCCTCGTGCCGCAGCCCGACCCCGGGAGGGTGATCCTGGTCCGCCAGTACCGCTATGCCGTCGACCGCTGGATCTGGGAGCTGCCGGCCGGCAACGTCGAGCCCGGCGAGGATCCGGAGGCGGCGGCCCGGCGGGAATGCGCGGAGGAGACGGGCTGGACCGCCCGGCGCGTCGAGCGGATCGGCGCTTTCTATCCGAGCCCCGGCTACTGCGACGAGGTGATGATCTTCTACCGCCTGACCGGGCTCACCGCCACGTCCCGGCTGGCGCTCGATGCGGACGAGGTACTCAAGCCGCGGATCTTCACTCTGGACGAGGCGCGGGAGGCTGTCGCCGAGGGACCGGTGGCCGACATGAAGACGGCGCTGGGGTTTAGTCTAATCTAGTCCAATCGTGTCCCGCCCCGGCAAGAGTCGGGATGAACATACGGAAAGCCCTGGAACCGCTCTGGCTACGCCAATGGACGATATCGCGGACCGGCCATGGCGCCCGCGGAGTCCTCCATCCGGGGCCGGACCGGCTACTGGACGGTTCCGTGCACCTGCTCGGCGCCGGCAGGGTCTTCCGCGCGGGGCGGCGCCGGCGGGGCGGGCAGCAACGCCAAGTCCAGAACCTCGTCGATCATCGACACGTAGTGCACGTCGATCTCGCGGCGCAGGTCTTCGCTGAGATCCTCGTTGACGTGCTTCTCGTTCTGCCTCGGCAGGACGACCTCGACGATCCCGAGCCGGCGCGCGGCCAGCACCTTCTCCTTGATGCCGCCGACGGGAAGCACGTTTCCGGAAAGGGTGATCTCGCCGGTCATGGCCAGGTCGCCCCGCACCGGGCGCCCGGTCAGCTCGGAAACCAGCGCGGCGACCATCGTGACCCCGGCTGAAGGCCCGTCCTTCGGGATGGCGCCCGACGGCACGTGCAGGTGCACCTCGGCCTCGCCGTAGAAAGCCGGATCGACATCGTAGCGGGACGCATTGGCCCGCAGCCACGAAAGCGCGGCGCGCGCCGACTCCTTCATCACGTCGCCCAGGTGTCCGGTCAGGGTGAGGGTGCCGCTGCCGCTCATCCGGCGCGACTCGACGAACAGCACGTCGCCGCCTACCGGCGTCCACGCCAGTCCGATGGCCACGCCGGGTCGTTTCGTGCGCTGCGCCACCTCCTCATCGAGATGCTTCGGCGCACCCAGCATCTCGACGACGACTTCGGCGCTGATCTCGACCGGCGTCTCGTCCCCCTCGGCCCGCCGCCGCGCCACCTTGCGGCAGAGAGCGCCGATCTCGCGCTCGAGGTTGCGCACGCCAGCCTCGCGCGTATAGCCGCGAATGACGGCGCGCAAGGCCTCCTCGGTGAAACGCACCTGCTCGGACGTCAGGCCGTGGTTCTCGACTTGCCGGCCGAGGAGATGCTCGGTCGCTATGAGCAGCTTCTCCTCTTCCGTGTAGCCGGGCAACTCGAGGACCTCCATCCGGTCGCGCAGCGCCGGCGGGATCGGATCGAGGACGTTCGCGGTCGTGATGAAGAGCACTTCCGAGAGATCGAACGGCAGGTCGACGTAGTGGTCGCGGAAAGTCGAGTTCTGCTCGGGATCGAGCACCTCCAGTAGCGCGGAGGCCGGGTCGCCCCGGAAGTCCATCCCCAGCTTGTCGATCTCGTCGAGGATGAACACCGGGTTCTTCGACTCGGCGCGGCGGAGCCCCTGCATGATCTGCCCCGGCAACGCGCCGATGTAGGTCCGCCGATGGCCGCGGATCTCGGCTTCGTCCCGCATGCCTCCCAGCGAGACGCGCACGAACTTGCGGTCCATGGACGCGGCGATGCCCTTGGCCAGCGACGTCTTCCCGACTCCGGGCGGGCCGACGAAGCAGAGAATCGGTCCCTTCACGTCGGGATTCAGCTTCCGCACGGCGAGGTACTCCAGGATGCGGTCCTTCGCCTTCTCGAGTCCGGAGTGGTCGCCGTCCAATGTCTCCCGCGTCCGCGCGAGATCGATCTTCTCCTCGGTCCGCTGATTCCAGGGCAGGGCGATCAACCAGTCGATGTAGGTGCGCGACACGGTGTACTCGGCCGCCGCGACCGGCATGCGCGAGAGGCGGTCGAGCTCGCGCAGCGCCTCCTTCAGCGAGGCGTCCGGCATGCCTGCCGCTTCGACCTTCTGCCGCAGCTCCTCGATCTCCTTGGCCTGGTCGTCGTTCTCGCCCAGCTCCTTCCTTATCGCCTTGAGCTGCTCGCGCAGCAGGTACTCGCGCTGGCTCTTGCCCATCTCCGACTGCACCTCCGACTGGATCTTCGAGCCGAGCTCCAGCACCTCGATCTCCTTGACCAGGATGCGGTTCAGATGATCCATTCGGGCTCGGACATCGAGCGTTTCCAGGACCTGCTGCCGGGCGGCCGTGGCCAGCGTCGCCAGACTGGCCGCGATGAAGTCGGCCAGCTTGCCCGGTTCCGAGATGTTCCCGGACAACGCCTGCAGCTCGTCGGAGAGCAGGGGAGAAAGGGACACCACCTGCTGGAAGTTGTTCTTGATGTTCCGCTGCAACGCGTCGACCTCGAGGCGATCGTCGTCGGACACGACCTCCTCCGCGGCGCGCACGGCCGCACGCAGGAAGGGCTCCGAAGCCGTGATTCCGTCCAGGGTGACGCGGGCCAGCCCCTGCACGATGAGCCGCAAGCTGCCATCCGGCAGCTTGAACATCTTGTGAATGTGCGTGATGGTGCCGATGTCGTAGAGATCAGCCTGACCGGGCTCTTCGACCGACGCTTCGCGTTGCGTGAAGACCCCGACGAGCTGCTCGCCCTCGACGGCCGCCTCGACGAGCCGCACGGAACTCTCCCGCGCAACCGCCAGCGGCATGAATGCGCCGGGAAACAACACCGTGTCGCGGAGCGGCAGGATCGGCAGCTCCGCCGGAACCGACAGCTCAGGCTCGTCCGGCGGAGACGCCGGCGCGTCCGGACGCGTGGGTTCGTCGTTCATCGTGCACCGCCCGGGCGAGGCGACGCTCCGGGCAACGAGCTCCGAAGCGCTGCGTCAGCCGACGACATCGGCAAACAATGATACCGCCCCGCGCCGGGCGACATGCACCTCGCGCTCCAGCTCGACCTCCCGGATCGCTTCGCAATCCGTGCACCGCACGGCGAACGGCAATGCACGCAGCCGCCCGCTGGAGATCTCCTTCCCGCACTCGTAGCAGTAGCCGAACGTCCCCTCGTCGAGGCGCGACAGCGCCTCGGTCATCTTGTTCAGGGTCTCCGCCTTCATCTGCAGCAGGGCGAACTCGATATCGTCCTGGATGTCGGCCTCGGAGGTCTCGGCGTCGTCGCGAACGTCATGCAGCGGCGCCGCGGCTCCCTCGGCCCGTACATCCCGCATCTTGTGCTGGACCTCTCCGATGATCTCGAGGCGTCGGGCCTCCAGAATGCACCTGAGCTCGTCGTAGCGGGCCTTGTCCATACGGTTCTTCGTCTTCGTGCTCATGATGACGGCTCCTTCCGCCACACCGAAAAGCAAACTGCGTGCCGGCATCGAACCGGCCACAATCACTTAGACGACGATGACCGCTCTTCGGTTTCCCGCAATCGGTCGCCCTCTCCAGTGGACAGGCGTCCGCTGGAGATCCGCCAGGCGAAGGCGCCACCATGCCCCAACGTTGATCCGGACTGCGCGTTGTGCCAAGCTGAGCCTCCGCGACGAGAAGCCATGGGCAAGCCCGTCTGTTCGCTCTGCGGTCGCCGCCGTGCGCGCCGATCCTGCCCCGCCCTCGGGGAGCAGATTTGCTCCGCGTGTTGCGGCGCCAAGCGACGCAAGCAGATCGCGTGCCCGCCGGACTGCGTGTACCTGGAGTCGGCGACGACGCATCCCCCCGCCGTCATCCAGCGGCAGCGCGAGCGCGACGGCGGGTTCCTCGTCGCCCTGCTGCACGGCCTGACGGGTCGCCAGCAGCGGCTGACCGCAATGCTGCTCGAGTATCTCGCCGGCGATCGGCCGGACGCCCCCGGCCTCGTCGACGCGGACGTCGAGCAGGCCGCGACAGCCCTCGCCCGGACCTACGAGACCGCGAGCCGCGGCATCGTGTACGAGCACGCCGCCGGCACGGCGGCCGGGCAGAGGCTGGCCCTGGAACTGAAGCGACTCATCGAAACCGACCGCACCAACGGCGCCCACCTGTCCGATCACGATACCGCTGGCGTCCTGCGGCGCGTGGAAGCCGGGGCCCATGAGGCTCGACGCGCACTCGACGACGGCGACAACGAGCGCGCCTGGCTGGCGATGCTCAAGCGGGTCTGGACATCGGCGGCCGACGGCGCGGAACGCGGTCCGTCCGGCGACGCCGCGGGCCCAACGACGCCGGCCGGACTGATCCTGCCACCGTGACGTTCGCGGTGACGAAGCGGCTCCGTGGTATACAATTCCCGTTTCGGCTCCGGGAGAGAGTCAGTCCATGGCGAAACGCTGCGAATTCTGTGTAAAGGGACCCGCCGTAGGGCGCAACGTCAGTCACGCCCACAACGTCACGCGGCGGCGGTTCCAGGCCAACATCCAGTCGGTTCGCGCCGTCGTCGGCGGCCGGGTCAAGCGCGTGCGCGTCTGCACCCGCTGCATCCGCTCGAATCGGATCACGAAGCCCGCCTGACCGGACCTCACGTGGCGCGGACCGCAATCACGTCCACCGGCGCACCGGCCGCGATCGGCCCCTACTCGCAGGCCGTAAGGGCCGGCGACCTTCTGTTCGTCTCCGGACAGGTACCGATCGATCCCGAAACGGGGCAGTTGATCGACGGCGACGTGGCGGCGCAGACCCACCGCGTGCTGCGGAGTCTCGACGCCATCGTCCGCGCGGCCGGCGCGACGTTCGACGACGTCGTGAAGACGACCGTCTATCTCGCCGACATGAACGACTTCGTGACCATGAATCGCGCGTACGCCACCTGGTTCGCAGAACCGGCGCCGGCACGCGCCGCCGTCGAAGTCGCGCGTCTCCCGAAGGACGCGCGGATCGAGATCGACGCCATCGTCCGGCTTCCCGCCTGAACCTGCTGCTGCCCGCCCGCGACCGGCCCTTGTCGGAGCAGGAGTCGCTGGCTCTACGGCTTTCGGTGAACGCGCTCGACGTCGAGCACGCCGGCCACGGCCCGCACGACCTTGATGACGCGCTGCAGGTGCTGCATGTCGCTGATGTCGAACGTCACGCTGATATGGCCGTGCCGGTCCTTGTTGGCGGACGCTTCCACCTTGAGGATGTTGATTCTCCGGTCCGCGAGGCGTGACGTCACGTCGGCTATCATGCCGCGGCGATCCTCGACCTGAATGGTGAGGCAGACCGTGAACGTCGACTCGTCGTTCGCCTTGTCCCAGGCAACGTCGATCCGCCGCTCCGGGTCGTAGAAGAGGTTCACGACGTTCGGACAGCTCGCGGCGTGCACCGAGACGCCCTTCCCGCGGGTGACGTAACCGACGATCTTCTCCCCGCGGATCGGATTGCAGCAGCCGGCCCGGAACACCATCAGGTCGTCGAATCCCCGTACCTTGATCGTCTCCTGGTTCGGACGAAGCACGCGGCGAACCACGGACGCAATGGACGCTTCCGCTTTCGGATGCTCGCGCTGCTCACGGGGAATCAGGACGTCCAGCACGGCGCGGGACGAGACCTTGCCGTATCCGACGGACGCATAGAGGTCGTCCGGCTTCGACGCCCCGAGCGTGGAGCAGACCCTGGCGACCGCGTCCGGATCCAGCACCGTCCTGGGCTTGAGATCGAATCGGCGGACCTCCTTCTCGATCAGCTTGCGTCCCAGCTCCACGGCCCGCAGCTTCTCCTCGACGTGGATGAAGTGCTTGATCTTGTTGCGCGCGCGCGTGGTCGCCACGATGTTCAGCCAGTCGCGGTTCGGCCGGTTGCCGGTCCGGGTGACCACCTCGACGATGTCTCCGCTCTGCAGCGGCGTCCGCAACGGAACCATCCGGCCGTTGACGCGCGCGCCGACGCACGTATGGCCGACGTCGGTGTGAATCGCGTAGGCGAAATCGATGGGGGTCGCTCCGCGGGGCAGCGCCTTGACCTCGCCCTTCGGCGTGAAGGTGTACACCTCCTCCGGATAGAGATCGAGCTTGAGGCTGTGAATGAACTCGCTCGGGTCCGGCACCTCCTGCTGCCACTCCAGGAGTTGCCGCAGCCAGAGGAAGTACTTCTCGTCCGGTTCGGCGCCGACTCGGCCTTCCTTGTACTTCCAGTGCGCGGCGATGCCGTGCTCGGCGATCCGGTGCATGTCCTCCGAGCGGATCTGCACCTCGAACGGCAGCCCGACATCGCTGATGACCGCCGTGTGCAGCGACTGATAGCCGTTCGGACGCGGCATGGCCACGAAGTCCTTGAACCGGCCGTGCACCGGCGCCCAGATCTGATGGATGATGCCGAGCGCTGCGTAGCAGTCGCGCTCCGACTGGGTGATGACGCGGACAGCGAGGAGATCGTACACCTCGTCCAGGGAGATCTTCTGCCGCCTGATCTTCTTCCAGATGCTGAAGATGCTCTTGATCCGCGCTTCCAGAGAGACGATCGGCACGCCGGCGTCCCGCAACTTCTCCGCAAGCGTGCTCTTGAGACTGTCGACGGTCCGCTCGGTCGCGCGGCGGCGTGCTTCCACGCGCTCCAGCAGCGACTCGTAGCCCGGCGGATCGAGATGGCGGAACGCAAGCTCCTCGAGCTCGTTCTTCACCTTGTTCATCCCGAGGCGGTGCGCGATGGGTGCGTAGATGTCGATGGTCTCCTGCGAGATCTTCAGTCTGCGGTCTTCGCGAAGATGACCGAGGGTGCGCATGTTGTGAAGGCGGTCCGCCAGCTTGACGAGGATGACGCGCGCGTCGTCCACCATCGCCAGCAGCATCTTCCGGAAGTTCTCCGCCTGCCGCTCCTCGCTCGACGAGAATGGAATCGTGCTTATCTTCGTGACGCCTTCGACGACGTGGGCGATCTCCGCACCGAAGAGTCCGCGAACGTTCTCGATGGTGGTCAGCGTGTCCTCGACAACGTCGTGCAGCAGGCTGGCCGCGATCGTCACGTCGTCGAGATGCATCTCGGCTACGAGGTGCGCAACCTCCAGCGGGTGCGTGATGTACTGCTCTCCGGACCGGCGGATCTGGCCCGCATGCTCCAGGGCCGAAAACTCGTAGGCCCGGTGCAGCAGATCCGCATCCGTGTCCGGGTTGTACGAGCGGACCGAGCCGAGCAGATTCTCGAAGCTGAGCATGGAAACCGCCGTCCGAAACGACGATACGGGGAGCACGCAGGAGGGTCAAGAACGCCCTTCCCGGCTGTTGACTTGCTATTCCTTTTGCTTCACTATAGCCATTCGCTTGGGGAGGGAACAGGTCGCCGGCGCCTGCCGCCGCGCGAGAGCGTATCGTGTGCGCCCGCTTGGCGGCGCGCCGCCCGCCGGGTGGCGGGGCGAAGCGGCCGCGGCCGGGAGTTTCGCACTTGATGAGGGAGAGGATCATGCAGACGGGACGGACCTTGTTGAGACTGGGCCTCGTTGTGGCGATGGTGATGCCGTTGGTCTCGTGTGGCTTCTTCGACCAGCTCGGCGCCATGCGCACGTTCAAGGAAGCCAACCTCTTCTACGGACGCGGGGACTACGAGGCGGCGATCGAAGAGTACCAGCATGTGGTCGACGTGGTCAGCGAAGACCCGAACAGCGAATTGTCGCAGGCGATGAGCGTGGCCTACTTCTACATCGCCAACTGCTACGACAATCTCTACACGCCGGCGTTCCGGGGCGAGCCGGAGAACGACGCGTTGCTGGACCAGGCGGTGGAGTACTACCGGTTGGCTGCCGACAACATCCCGAACCGGGAGTTCCGGACGCTGTCGATGCAGTACCTCGTGGCCGCCTACGGCCCCGACAAGATGAACGACCCCACGAACCGGGCGATGCTGCTGCAGGAGATGATCCAGCTCGACCCCGGCAATCCGGACAACTACTTCGTGCTGGCGCAGCTCTTCGAGGAATCCGGGCTGTTCGAGGACGCCGAGACGATCTATCTCGAGGTCCGCAACATGCTTTCCGACGATCCGACGGTCTACCTCCAGCTCGCCGGGTTCTACAACCGTGCGGGCGATTTCGATCAGACCATCGACGCGCTGCGCCAGCGGGCCGACATCGAGCCGGACAACCCCGAGGCGTTCTACACCATCTCCACCTTCTACTGGGAAAAGGCGTTCCGCGATTTCCGAATCACCCAGGAAGAGAAGGCCGAGTACGTGTTGGCCGGCATCGAAGCGGCCGACCAGGCGATCGCACTGAACGAGCGGTACGTCGACGCGCTGGTCTACAAGAACATCCTGCTCCGGATGCAGGCGAACATGAGCGATGACCAGGACGAGCAGGACGCGCTCATCGCCGAGGCCGACGAGTTGCGTGACCGCGCGCAGGAGATTCAGGACGAGGCGCGGGGCGGCGGCGCGGCGGGCGCCGGTCAGTAGGCGCGGCGGCGCATTCCACTTCCGGTCCGAGATACTCGTGGCCGGGCGCCTCCACGATGGCGCCCGGCCTTTTTTCTTGCCTGCGCCGCCCGGCCGCCCTCTACTCCTGGACTGCTTCTCCCCCCAGCGCGGCCCAGGGAACCACACCTGCTGGCGCCGTCCCTGGTGGACAGGCCGGTTGCGCCGGCGGGGTTGTCCGCCTGTTCTGAAATCTCGGGGAAACCGCCGGTGCGACGGCGCCCGCGCGGAGGCCGACCCAGGGGACGAGGCGTCGCCGAGCAGAGCAGGGTCGCTGGACAGGCGTTGCCGGGAGGCAAGCGAGGCAAGTGGGGGGACGGAACCCAACGACCCCCTCCCGGTCTTGCCCAAGTCCGGGGCGAGGCTCTCCCCAGGAAACCTCCGTACAGAAGAAGAGGGCCAGGAACCACACGTGGTGGTCCGGGCCCTCCTGCTACTGTCCTGGTGGTATCTGCGAAGCAGGAGCCCTCGCGCGAGCGAACGCTCCCACCCGACCCGCCAGCAGGGTCGCACCGCGACCCAAAAGATCGCGTCTAGCCGACGGGCGCCGCGCCAGCCGCGCGCCGCATGCCCTCGGTGACGATACCGACCTTCTCGACACCAGCGCCCCGGGCCGCGTCGATCACGTCGATGATCTCGCCGTAGGTCAAGGACCCGGCGCCAGCGATGAACATGGTCTTCTCGCGGCGCGTCTCGAAGATCGAGCGGAGCTCGGACTCGAGCGTCGCCATCTGCATCGGCTGCTGATTCACGGAGATACGCCGATCCGCCGTGTACTCGAGCAGGATCTGGCTGCTGTCGGTCGCAGCCTGCTGCGCACCCTGGGTCTCGAGCGGCAGGTTGATGTCCAACCCCCGCTGCCCGAGCGGAAGGGCCGCCAGGAAGATGACGATCAGAACCAGCAGCACGTCGATGAACGGCGTGATGTTGATCTCCGAATTCGCGTGGGGGTTCGTCGCTTGCGCGACGGCGTCCGCACCGTGGTGCTTCTTCTTCGCCATGTCTATTCCCCTCCCCCGCCACCGACCTCACGCTCGGTGATGAGCCCGACGTTCTCGATGCCGGCCCGCTGCAACTGGTCCATCAACTCCATCACCGACGAGTACTGCGCGTTGACGTCGGCCTTGACGAGAAGGATCCGTTCCAGCTTGCGATCCAGCGCGCTGTTGATCGAGTTGAGCAGCTCCTGCGGCGTCGTCTGCACGTTGTCCACGAAGTACCGGCCGTCGGAGGTCACCGCGACGGTGGTGTTGTTGTCGTTGTCGGGCTTGTCGCCCGTGTTGGAAGCCTCAGGCAGGGTCAGCGTCACGCCGGCCGTCAACAGAGGCGCGATGAGCATGACGATGATGAGCAGCACCAGCATCACGTCGGCCAGCGGCGTGATGTTGATCTCCGAGTTCAAGCCGCCGCTTTTCTCGCCGACTGACATTCCCATGATGAACGCTCCTTGAGCAGAAATGCCGCCGGGCGCGCAGGGCGCCCGGCGGCGAGCCCGATCGGATCCCGGAACAGGAACCCGTCTAGGACTTCTTGATGAAGTAGTCGACGAGCTCCGACGACGAATTGTCCATCTCGACGGCGAAGTACTCGAGGCGGCCGGTCAGGTAATTGAAGAACCAGACGGCCGGAATCGCCACGAAGAGGCCGATCGCGGTGCCGACCAGCGCCTCGGAAATGCCGCCCGACACGGCGCCCAGACCACCGGAGCCCGTGGCCGCGATGCCCTGGAACGCGTTGATGACGCCGAGCGTCGTCGCGAGCAGGCCGACGAACACGGCCGTGGAGCCGATGGTAGCCAGAATGCCCATGCCTCGCTTCAGGTCGGAGGAAGTGAGCGCCGCCGCGCGCTGAATCGCGCGGTGGACGCTGTCGACCACGTCGTCCTTGTGCAGGTCGACGCCGCTGTCCTGCTGGAACTGGTACTCCTGGAGACCGGCCAGCACGACCTTGCCGAGGTGGCTGTACCGGTAGTCCTTGGACTGCGAGACGCTGATGGCCTCCTTGAGCTTCCCGTCCTTGAGATGCTTCGCCACCTGCGGCGCGAACAGCTTCGACTGGTTCGTCGCCTGGATGAAGGTGAACAACCGCTCGAAGAAGACGCCGACCGACGCCATCGACATGACCACGAGCACACCCATCAGGATCTTGACGGATATCCCCATCTGCTCCCACAACTCGAGAAAGTCCATCTGTGCGACAAAGAAGAAGTCCATCTGTTCCTCCCGCGGCGAGACGTACTGGCCGCCCAGTCTCTTCTATCGGTTTCAGAATCCCCGAGGCGTACGTTACGACAACTGGAAGTTGACAGTCACGGTCATGATGACCGGAACCGGCACGCCGTTCAGCAGCGTCGGCGTGTACTGCCACTGCCTCACGGCCGTGATTGCAGCCTCGTCGAGCAACGGAACGGAGCGCAGCACCTTGACGTCGGTGACCGCACCGGTGGGACCGATCACCGCTTCGAGAATCACGACGCCCTGCACGCGCGCCTGCTGCGCCACGGGCGGATACACCGGAGGAACGTCCCGAATCTTGGTGGGCGGACTGATGTTGCCGCCGACGCGAACCGGCTCCGGCGGAGGCGGCGGAGGCGGAGGCGCGGTCGGCAGCCCGCCGACGATGCCGGCCACCACACCGCCAGCCACGCCGCCCTCGACGCCTTGCACCCGGTTGATGTCGAAACCGGTTTCCTCGACGATCTGCTCCGGCGCGACGATCGGGGCCGCGTTCGGGTTGACGTCGAGAACCGGCGGAGGCGCGGCCTCGGCGGCGGCCGGCGGCGGAGGCGGCGGAGGCGGCGGAGGCGGCGGAGGCGGGGCCGCGACGAACGCCATCATGGACGCCGGCGTCGGCAGCGCGTCCATGGCCATCAGCGGGACGATCACGACCGCGCCGATCGCGACCACGTGCGCGATGATGGACAGCGGCAGCGTGTACCACTTCCGCGCACCGACCGTGATGGACGGGTTCGAGATCTCCCCGAACATCGCCGGCTCGACCTTCTTGGCCGGTGCCGGTGCCCCCTTCGCCGGGTTGCTCTTCTTTCTCGTGTCAGCCACAGCACGCCTCCTGGCCTGCTCGATTCCTCGGACGCCGCTTCGGAAGCGCCGATTATAGCAGGCCGCTCCTCCGTGTCAACGAGCCGAACGACATCGCCTTCACCGGATGTTAGACACCGGACAGAGAGAAACGGACTATCGGATTTCGCTCGCGCTGCCATCTCGCAACGCGTGCGCCCGGCCCACTTGCCGTTCCCCTGGCGGGCCGCGCAGGGTGGGGCATCTTAACCGCCCGGCAACGGAGCGTCAACCCGGAGCTATTGCATCCACACGACCACGAGCGGCGCGAAGATCACCGCGACGATGGTCATCAACTTGATGAGAATGTTGAGACTCGGCCCCGACGTGTCCTTGAAGGGGTCCCCGACGGTATCGCCGATGACCGCGGCCTTGTGCGGCTCCGACCCCTTGCCGCCGTGATGCCCCTCCTCGATGTACTTCTTCGCGTTGTCCCACACCCCGCCCGCGTTCGCCATCATCAGGGCCATCAGCACCCCGGCGACGAGGGCGCCGGCCAGCAACCCTCCGAGTCCGGACACGCCCAGGAGGAAGCCGGTCAGCACGGGCGCCAGCACGGCGATGAGCCCGGGCGCGACCATCTCCCGGATCGCGGAGCGGGTGGAGATCTCTACGCACCGCGCCGAATCGGGTTCGGCCTCGCCCTCGAGCAGCCCGGTAATCTCACGGAACTGCCGGCGGACTTCCTCGATCATGTCGTTGGCCGAACGTCCGACCGCGTTCATCGTGAGCGCGGAGAAGAGGAACGGCAGCATGCCGCCGAGCAGCATGCCGATCAGAACGTTCGGATTGTCGAGCGCGAGGCTCAGGAGACGCGGGTCGAAGGCGGACGCCCCGCCCGCCTCGAGAACCGCGGCGTCGGCCGTCGTCCGGAACGTGCTGAACAGCGCCAGGGCGGTCAGCGCCGCGGACCCGATGGCGAAGCCCTTCCCCATGGCGGCGGTCGTGTTTCCGACCGCGTCGAGGGCGTCCGTTCGCTCGCGCACGAAAGCCTCCTGCCCGCTCATCTCCGCGATGCCCCCGGCATTGTCCGCCACCGGCCCGTAGGCGTCGACGCCCAGACTGATTCCCAGCGTCGAGAGCATCCCGACCGCGGCGATCGCAATCCCGTAGAGCGCCGCCAGCGAGAAGCTGACGTAGATGGCCAGACAGATGATCAGGATGGGGATCGCGCACGACATCATTCCCACGCCCAGCCCCGCGATGATGTTGGTGGCCGGCCCCGTCTCGGACTGCTGCGCGATCCTGTGGGCCGGCGGCTTGTCCTTGCCCGTGTAGTACTCCGTCACGTGGCCGATCGCCACGCCGGAGACGACGCCGGCCACCACGCACCACAGCACCGCCAGCGGAACATCGAGGATCGAGACGAGTCCGCCTGCCCCCAGGAAGACGAGCACCGACGCCACGAGCAAGCCCCTCTGCAGGGCGCTGCCGATCTTCGTCTCGTCGTCGGTGTTCACCACGAACGTGCCGAGCATGGAGGAGAGGATGCCGACGCCGGCCAGCAGGATCGGGAAGACGACGAGCGTCGACTGCAGGGTGCCGAACCCGGCCTCGTCCACGCCCCACAGCGCGCTCGCGGACGGCGCCGTGAGCGCCCAGGCGAGCGCTATCGAGGAGATGATGCTGCCCACGTACGACTCGAACAGGTCCGCTCCCATGCCGGCGACGTCGCCGACGTTGTCGCCGACGTTGTCGGCGATCGTGGCCGGGTTGCGGGGGTCGTCCTCGGGAATCCCCGCTTCCACCTTGCCGGACAGATCGCCCGCCACGTCCGCCGCCTTCGTATAGATGCCGCCACCCACGCGGGCGAACAGCGCGATCGACGAGGCGCCCAGAGAGAACCCGAACAGCGATTCGACGGCGCTGGCTCCCGCCCCGCTCAAGCCCCCGTAGAGGTAGTAGAGGAGGGCGATGCCGAGCGTGCCGAGCGCGACGACGGTCAGCCCCATCACGGCGCCGCTCGAGAACGCGACGCGCAACGCGCTCGAAAGGCTCGTCGTGGCCGCGTGCGTCGTGCGAACCGCGGCGCTGGTGGCGGTCTGCATGCCGATCCACCCCGCCGTCGCCGAGAGCACGGCGCCGGCGAGAAACGCCACCCCGGTCAAGAGCGCGTTGCCCGGCAGCAGCAGAACGAGCGCCACGAACATGACGCCCACGAAGCCGGCCAACACGGTGTACTCCGTCTTCAAAAAGGCCATCGCACCGTTGCGAATCAGCGCCGCGATGCGCTGCATCCGCTCGGTTCCCGGCTCCAGGCGATTGATCCGGCCGATCAGAAAGAACGCGAAGGCCGCCGCCGCGACCGGCATCCCGAACCCGAGCACGTAGTACAGTTGCTGCTCCATTCAACCCTCTGCCGCACGGTGGCGCTCCGCCACACTTGAAAACCCTCGACCAGGCAGGCCCGCGACCGACGCGTCAGGCCTGCCGCTTCTCCTGCTCGATCTGCAGGCGCCCGGCCAGCGCCATGCCGCCCGTGAGAAACACCTGCAACCCTTCCTGCACCGTCAGCGACGGGTACGAAACGACCGTCCGCGGATAGATGTGGACGTCCCCGAAGTAGACGTGGTTGGTGGGCACGTACACGGCGACGTGCGCGCCCGCCTCGTCCTGTCCCTCGATGGTGAACTCCTTCGTCAGGAAGCCGAGCACCAGCCCCCGCTTGGGATCGTCCACCAGCACGACCCGCTTGAAGCCGAGCTGATTGTCCGGCGAGAACGCCTCGACGAGCTGCTTGACCGGCGAGTAGATCCCGCGGAACACGGGCAGCTTCATCAGATAGGCTTCCCCCCGGCGAAGCAGCCGCTCCCCGAGCACGTTGGTCGCGAACGCCCCGACGGCGACCACCAGCAGCAGGAGCGTCGCCAGGCCGAAGCCCGGAATCTCCCGGCCGATCAACCGCACGTACACCGGTCCCATCACGCCGTCGATGAACTGGAACAACCAGACGAACGCCGCCACGCTGATCACCAGCGGCACAATCACGACGAAACCCGCGATCAGACTGCGGCGCAGCCACTGCATCGGTCTATGGCTCGACGTCGATCACGACCCGAGGACCCAGGCCAGGGCCAGACACCCGAGCACCAGGCGATAAACGGCGAACGGGTCGAGTGAATGACGCGCGACGTACTGCATGAAGTACTTCACTGCGGCGTATCCCACTCCCGCCGACGAAACCAAGCCCACCGCCAGCAGAACCAGATCGCCGGACGGCACCCCCTGCCCCGCCAGGTCGAGCGCCGCCTTGGCACCCGCCGCGAGGATGGCCGGCATGCCGAGAAGAAAGGCGAACCGGGCCGCCCGCTCGCGGCGTAGACCGAGCAGCATGGCCACGATCAGGACCGCGCCCGACCGGGAGACCCCCGGGATCAAGGCCGACGCCTGGGCGCAACCCAGCCCGAGCGCCTCCAGCGGCCGGAGTGTCGTCTCGTCGCGGCCTCGCGACCCGACGCGTTCGGCGGCCAACATCATCACCGCACCGACCGCCAGACTCACTCCCGCAACCGTAACGGTGCGCAGAGCGCCCGTCACCAGGTCGGCCAGCGCCAGGCCGACGACGGCAATCGGCACGGTGCCGATGGCGATCGAACGGACGAGAGCAGCCGAGTCGCCCGGCCCGCCCAGCCATGTCCGCGGCATCGCCGCGGCGCGGGTCAGTTCCACCACGTCCCGGCGATAGTAGGCGGCCACGG
Organism: Acidobacteriota bacterium; assembly: GCA_009861545.1. NCBI lineage: Bacteria > Pseudomonadati > Acidobacteriota > Acidobacteriota bacterium. Next base: position 42,958 of record VXME01000040.1, read on the forward strand.
CGAGCAACGTACCGATGTGGCATGCGACGTCGAACGCCAGACCGAACCGGGCCCCGGTCTCCCAGCCGAAGAAAGCCCGGGCGAGCAGCAGGTGCGCCGAACTCGATATCGGCAGGAACTCCGTCAGCCCCTGAACCGTCCCGAGCAACGCAGCTTCCAGCGCGGTCACGGATCGCAGCGCCCGAACATCCGGTCGCGTTCTTCTACGAAGCCCGGGCGCGCCGCGAGCGCCGTCTGGATCGCTGCGGAGTCTCCTGCTGCGGCGGCTGCGGCTTTTCCTCCGCCACCGCGCGCACGGTCCGCTGCACCCGCGCGCCGCGCCGTTCCGTAATCGCAAGGGCGATCATCGCAGCCACGAAAATCGTCGAGTACGTGCCGCTCAGAACGCCCACCAGCATCGTGAAGGCGAAACCGCGCAGCACCTCGCCGCCGAGCACGTACAGCGCCAGCACCGCGAACCCGGTCGTGCCCGACGTGATGACGGTGCGCGCCAGGGTCTGGTTGATGCTGGTGTTCACGAGATGGCCGAACGTGTCGCGCCGCATCACGCGGAGGTTCTCCCGCACGCGGTCGAAGACCACGATCGAGTCGTTGACCGAATAACCCGTGATCGTCAGCATCGCCGCCACGACGTTCAGCGACAGCTCGTAGCCGAAGAACGTCAGCAGCGAGAGCGTGACGGCGATGTCGTGGACGACCGCGACGACCGCACCCACCCCAAAGCTGAAGCGGAACCGCAGACCGATGTAGACGAGAATGCCGGCCATCGCGAAGACGAACGCGCTGATGCCCCGGCGCTGCAACTCCTGTCCGATGACCGGACCGACCAGCTCCTGGCTGATGACCTCGAACTCGCCGAGGCTGCTGGCGCGTAACGCGTCGACGACCTCGTTCGCACCGGCCTCCAGACTCGCGCCGACCTCCGGCCCGGACAGGGGAAGGCGCACGAGCACCTCGTTGTCCCCCGCATCCCCGTACTGCTGAACGACCTTCTCCTCCACGCTCGCGAGCGCGTCGCGGACCGCCCCCTCGCCGGTCGGCTCCTCGAACTGCAACACGATGAGGGATCCGCCGGAGAAGTCGATCCCGAGGGGCAGGCCGCCCCGCGTGAACAGCACGACGATGCCCGCCACGATCACCAGCGCGGACAGGCCGAACGCCTGCCAGCGGCGCGCCACGAAATCGATGCGGGGCTGTTTGAACAACGCCATCTCAGATGCTCAGCGTCGCGACGCGGCGACGGGACAGCACGGCCTCGAACATCGATCGCGAAACGAAAACGGCCGTGAACACGTTCGACACGAGACCGAAGAACAACGTGGTCGCGAAGCCCTTGATCGGCCCGGACCCGAACTGGAACAGGAAGGCCGCCGCGATCAGCGACGCGACGTGGGTGTCGATGATCGTCAGCAGCACGCGGTCGAACCCTGCCGCCACCGCCGACCGGACGCTCCTCGCGGAGCGCAACTCTTCCTTGATGCGCTCGAAGATCAGCACGTTGGAATCGACCCCGATGCCGATGGTCAGGATCAACCCGGCAATACCGGGCAGCGTCAGCACGGCCTCGACGTAGGCCATGCACGCCATCAGGATGAGCAGGTTCAGCACCACCGCGACCACGGCGTTGATGCCGGCCAGCTTGTAGTACGCGAGCATGAAGAACGCCACGAGCACGAGCCCGGCGATGGAAGCGGCGACCCCCGCCCGAATCGAATCGGCGCCGAGAGTCGGGCCGACGGTCCGCTCCTCCAGGTACGTGAGCGACGCGGGCAGCGCGCCGGACCGCAACGTGATCTGCAGATCCTCGGCCTCCTGCTGGGAAACGCCCGTGATCTGGCCGCTGTCGGTGATTCGGCCCTGGATGGTCGGCGCCGATCGAACCTGCCCGTCGAGGATGATCGCCAGCCCGCGGCCGAGGTTGGCGCTGGTGATCTCGCCCATCTTGACGGCGCCTTCGCGGTTGAGAGTGAAGCTCACCGCGGGCTGGTTGAACTCGTCGAGCGACGGCCGCGCGTTGCGGAGGTCGCGGCCGGTCACCGCGGCCACCCGCCGCACCAGGTAGTAGAACGGCTCGGTACCGGCGGCGGACGGCTGGGTCGCTATCTCCATGTCCGGCGGCACGACCCCGTTCCGCGCCTGCAACAGCGCCTCGCGGCTCGGTGAGGGTCCCTCCTCCACTAGCTTGAGCTCGAGCAGCGAGGTGGATCGGATGAGCGCCTTCGCCCGAGCCACGTCGGAAACGCCCGGCAGTTGCACGAGGATCTGGTCGCCCCCGATTCCGTGCGGCGCGACGATGGGCTCGGAGACCCCCAGCTCGTTGACGCGGCGCTCGATGGTCTGAAGCGCCTGGCGGACGGCCTCCTCGCGCAGGGAGGCGGTCACCGGACCCCGCATCCGGAAGGTGTACGCGCCGCCCGCCCCCGGCTCTCGATCGTAGGACGCAGCCAGCCGTTCGTCCGACAACTGGCGGAATGCCCCGTCCCGTTCGCCCGGCACGCCCTCGACCCGGATGGTCGTGGCATCGACCGGAATCACGGTCGCGGCCTCCATTCCCTGAAGGGACATCTGCTCGCCGAGCTGCTCGGCGGCCGTCTCCGTCTCCACCTGCAACGCGTCGCTCGTTTCCACGCGCAGCACCAGGTGCGCGCCACCGCTCAGATCGAGGCCGAGACGAATCTGGTCGCCCGGCGGGTAGACGCCCCAGACGGCCAGCGCGGTCACCGCCACGATTGCGAGCAGCTTCCACTGCAGGTTCTTCTGCATGGCGTCCCCTACGAGCCGCTCCCGTCCTGCACCACGGGATCCTGGCCCTGATAACCGCCGATGGCGCTGCGTGCGATCTCGATCCGCACCCGGTCGGCGATCTGCACCTGCACCGACTTGTCGTGCAGCTTCGTGATGGAACCGTAGATGCCGCTGGTCGTGACGATCTTCTCGCCGACCTTCAGCGCTGCCTGGAACTCCCGGATCTTGTTCTGCCGCCGCTTCATCGGCAACCAGATGATCACGTAGAAGATACCGAGGATCAGAATCAGCGGCAGGAACTGGATGAACGGCCCCGGCTGCTGGCCGGCCGGCTGGGCCATGGCGAGCAGCGCGTCGATGTCGTGCGGACTCATTGGTGCGTCAAAGCTTCCGGGGTTTCCGGTCTCGGCCGGCGACGGTACGCGTGGTGGAAGGCTTGCCGGAACCGTTCGAAACCGCCCGACTGGATAGCGTCCCTGATCCGCCGCATCGTGTCAAGGTAGAAGTGCAGATTGTGGACGGTGTTGAGCACGGCGCCGGTGATCTCCCTGGCCACGTGCAGGTGGCGAAGGTAGGCCCGCGAGAAGTGGGAGCACGTGTAGCACGCGCACTCGGGATCGACCGGGCGGTCGTCCTCCGCGTAGGCCGCGGCCTTGATGGAGAGCGGTCCGCGCCCCGTAAAGAGCTGCCCGTTGCGCGCGTTGCGGGTCGGCAGCACGCAGTCGAACAGATCGATCCCGCGGGCTACCGACTCGACCAGATCGTCCGGCATGCCGACCCCCATCAGATACCTCGGCCGGTCGGACGGCAGCATGCCGGCCGCAGCGCCTGCCACGTCGTACATCACGGGCGTCGGCTCTCCCACGCTCAACCCGCCTATCGCATAGGCGTGGAAGCCGAGCGCGATCGTCTCGCGTGCGCTGCGCTCGCGCAGCGCCGGATACATGCCGCCCTGCACGATGCCGAACTGAAGCTGACCCGGGGTCGTCATGGCGGCCCCGGCGCCGAGCGGCGAACCCGACAGCAGGTCGTGACGCTCCCGCGAGCGCCGCGCCCACCGCAGGGTCCGCTCCATGGAGAGACGCGCCTCTTCGACCGACGCCGGCCAGGGCGTGCACTCGTCGAACGCCATCGCGACGTCGCTGCCGAGCCGGGCCTGGATCTCGGTGGCGCTCTCCGGCGTCAGCTCGTGCTCGCTGCCGTCGAGGTGCGACCGGAAGCGCACGCCTTCCTCGCCGATGACGCGGCGGGCGGCCAGACTGAAGACCTGGTACCCGCCGCTGTCGGTCAGGATCGGCCCCGACCACCCCATGAAGCGATGCAGGCCGCCCCGCCGCGCGATGAGCTCGTCGCCCGGCCGCAGGTGAAGATGGTAAGTGTTGGCCAGCACCATGCCGGCGCCGGCCGCGGCGAGCTCCCGCGCCGTCATCCCCTTGACCGCGCCCGCGGTCCCGACGGGCATGAACGCCGGCGTCTCGACCGCGCCGTGCGGGGTCAGCAGACGGCCGCGGCGCGCGCGGCCGTCGCGCGCTTCCACCTCGAAAACGGCCCTCTGCGTCATCCCGGTCACGTATACTACAAGCCACCTGTGGGCCGGCTTCGCATTGGCGTCATCTACGGCGGCCGATCGAGCGAGCACGAAGTGTCGCTCGCATCCGCGGCCGCCATATTCAGGCACGTCGACCGCGACCGCTACGAGCCGATCCCCCTCCTCATCGACAAGTCCGGGCGCTGGACGGTTGCGGACCGACCGCCGGAGATCGAGTCTGCGGGCGAGGTCATCGACGACGCCCGCAGGGCTTCGAGCCTGCCGGCGGAACGGCAGACCGAGGTGCACCTGGTCGCCCATCCGACACCGAGCCCCCTCCTGACCATCGACCGGGATCCAGGTCCGCGGGCGTCCGCGGCAACTCGCGCGACGGGCCGTGCAAGCGTAGCCGAGCTCGCACTCGACGTCGTGTTTCCGATCGTCCACGGGCCATTCGGTGAGGACGGCTCCCTGCAGGGGCTGCTGGAGCTGGCGAACGTGCCCTACGTCGGGGCCGGCGTTCTGGCCTCGGCCGTCGCCATGGACAAGGCGGTGGCGAAGGTGCTCTTCACGGCGCATGGACTGCCGGTGGTCCCGGGCCGCGTGGTCGGCGGCGTCGAGTGGGAGAACGACCCCGGCGGGGTCCTCGAGCGACTCGAAGCCGGCCTCGGCTACCCGGTGTTCGTCAAGCCGGCCAATCTCGGATCGAGCGTCGGCGTCTCCCGCGCGACCGACGCGGAAACGTTGCGCTCCGCGCTCGACGAGGCGTGGGCTTTCGACGACAAGCTCCTCGTCGAGCATGCGGTGCCCGCTGCGCGGGAGATCGAGGTGTCCGTCCTCGGCAACGAGGCCCCGGAGGCATCCGTGCCGGGCGAAGTGATCCCACCGCCCGGCGGGTTCTACGACTACGAGGCGAAGTACCTGGACGACCGGTCCAGAATCGTCATCCCGGCGCCGCTCTCCGCGGAGCGTACGGCGCAGGTGCGCGCGCTGGCCCTCGACGCATACCGCGCCCTCGACTGCGCCGGCATGGCGCGGGTCGATTTTCTGCTGGACGAATCCGGCGACCGGCTGTACGTCAACGAGGCGAACACGCTGCCCGGGTTCACCGCGATCAGCCAGTACGCCAAGCTGTGGGAGGCGTCGGGATTGTCTTACCCGACATTGATCGACCGCTTGATCGATCTCGCGATCACGCGTCATCGGCGCCGGCGGCGGCTGCGCTCCAGCCTGACCGACACGGCTCAAGAACCTGCGCCGCAGTAGTCTGGCGAGACCCACGGCGTCGCGCCGCGACCGCAACACCGCGCCGAATCAACGCTGGCCGGCGCCCGCGAGCGGCTGGACGCCGTCCCACACGAGGACCCGGTCGATCCGGTCCCCCGTCTGCAACGCATCCGCGGCTTCCATCCCCGCGACGACACGACCGAAAGCCGTGTAGCGACCGTCGAGCCTGGGCTGCGGCGCGAGCGTGATGAAGAAGCGGCTGCCACCCGTATCCGGCCGATCGCGCGCCAGCCCCACCGTGCCCCGGAGAAACGGTAGCTGGCTCGGCTCGTCGCGGAGCGTGAACCCGGCTCCTCCCTTGTCGTCGCTCCGGGGATCCCCGCTGTACGCCGCTTCCCCCGGTACGACCCGGTAGAACGTCAACCCGTCGAAGAAGCCCTGGCGTGCGAGAGTGGTGAAACTCTCCGCGGTCAACGGCGCGTCCAGCACGGCGAGCTCGATCTCGATGGTGCCGCGAGCCGTCTCGATGTAGACGTGCGGCGATACCTGCGGATTCGTCAGATGCGGAGCGGCGTGGTCCACACGTCGCAGCCCCTGCGCCGGCCGGATCGCCGCGGCGGGATCCGACTCGGGATCCAGGCGGGCGAGATGCTCCGCTGCGCGGACGCGAACCGGCCAATCCCGGTCTGCCAGCGCCACACCGAGCGTCTCCTGCGCCGTATCGCCGCCGTACGCGGCCAGCGCATCGACGATCGCGCCACGGGCCAGGAACGATGCGTCCGGCTCGGCCGCTTCATAGGCGGCGGCGAGCGCAGCCTCGGCGTCCGGCGGCTGCAGCTCCCCAAGCAGGCGCGCTACGGTCGCGCGAACGACGACGTCCGGCGTCTCCAGCCGGTCGAGCAGCAGGCTCGCGATCCCGGTCGGCTCTCCGGCGGCCAGCGCGTCGAGCACGGCTGGCAGAACCCGCTGATCGTCGTCGTTCAGCATCGCTTCCAGCGTGGCTCTGGCTGCCTCCGGGCTGGCGTGGCCGAGGCCTTCGGCGGCGGCCGCCCGGACCCGCCAGTCGGGATCCGAGCCGAGGCCGGACAGGACGAGCAGGAACCGTTCCGGGTCCACCCGCGAAAGCGCCCGGATCGAAGCGGCTCGCAGCGGCGCCCACGGGTGTCCGAGCAATTCGACGAAGACCTCGATCGAAGCCCGGCTCGCGTGATTCGCCAGCGCGTCCACCGCCGCCCGCCGGAGCTGCCGGTCCAGCCCCGCGATGCGGACGAAGCGGTCGAGCTCCTCGGCGGCGCGCGGATCGTCCGTCTCACCGAGCGCCCGGAGGGCGCTGAGCACCACTGCCCGGCCCCGTCGCTCCAGGCTGAGAAGGTCTGTGAGCGCTTCTGTTCCATCCGGATCGGCCAGCCTGCCGAGCCCCTCTCCGGCAAGCGCCACCCCGACGCTGCCCCGAACGCCCGCGAGGGTCACGAGCGCGGGCAGGGCCCGCTCGTCTGCCGTTCTCCCCAATGCGTAGGCGACCGGCCACCACCAGAGGATCGGCCGCGAATCCTCGCCGAGCACCGCTTCGGCCAGCGGCTCGAACGCCTGCAGCTCGCCGAGCGCGTAGAGGCCGAGCCTGAAGGCCTCGACCGAGGCGCTCTGCGGGTAGGTCATGTCGTCCGGGTCGAGGTCGTACGCCGACGTCACATGGCGTCGGACCATGGCTCCGATTGCCGGGGCGGCGGAGTCCGCGCCGAGTCGGGCCAGCGCCTGCGCCGCGCGGCCCTGGACGGGAGGCGCGGGATCGTCGAGGGCGGCGACCAGGACGTCCACCGCTCCCGGGTCGCCGATCAGGCCGAGGCCGAACGCCGCCATCTGGCGCACCTCCGGCTCCGGGTCCGCCAACAACCCGGCCAGCGCGTCGACACCGGCCGAGAGCCCGACGCGCCCGACGGCCAGCGCCGCCCTGCGGCGCAGGTGCGCTTCCGGCACCTCGAGCAGGGCCAGCAGATCCGCGCGAGGCGGAACGGGACCGGTCGCCCGCGGCGGCGAAACGGCGGCGCCGGGAGCGGGCGCCGGATCGGCGAGCCGGCGCTCATCCTCGAGCCTCAGGATCCAGGACATGAGATCCGCGGGCTCGGGAGAACGCGGGGCGGCAACGGGCGGCGAGGACGCGCACCCCGCGACGAAAACGAGACAGGCGGCCAGCGATGCGCGCTGCATGGGAACGATGTCGGCGAGCGCCGCCATCATAGCACGCGCATTGTCTATACTCGCGTGAGGTGGACTTTCGGCACATCGCGATCGAGGGCCCGATAGCCGTCGGCAAGGGAGCCCTCACCGAGCGTCTCGCGGCGCGGCTCGACGCCGGAGTGATTCTGGACGACACGGAGAACCCGTTTCTCGCCGACTTCTATGCGGGCCGAGCCGGCGCGGCCTTCCAGGCCCAGCTCTTCTCCCTGCTGGCGCGCCATCGGCAGCAGATCGGGCTGCGGCAGTCCGATCTCTTCAACCGCCTGACCATCTCCGACTACCTGTTCGACAAGGACAAGATCTACGCGCACCTCAACCTCGACGACAACGAGCTCTTCATCTATCAGCGGCTCTACGACCTGCTGGCGCCGGATATCGTCGCGCCGGACCTCGTGATCTACCTCCAAACCCCCACCGACCTCCTGCGGCAGCGGGCGCGCGCCCGGGGAGGGGGCGGCGAAATCGAAGCCGCGCCGGGTGACCGCTATCTCGGCGAGCTGAACGAGGCCTACCATCACTTCTTCTTTCACTACACCGCTACACCCTTGCTGGTAGTGGAGATGTCCGATTCAGATCGCGCGTGGGGCGAGCCGGCGCTCGACGATCTGCTGAAGCAGATCGAGGGCATGGGCGGCCGCACGCGGTACTACGTGCCGCGCATGGCCGTGTAGCCGCGCCGTCTGCCACGGAAGCGGATCCGTCGCATGGTCATCCGGTCGCCCGCCTGCCCGCAGCCCGAGGATCCGCTCTCCTATCTGTTCGGCCTGCAGCGGTTCGGCATCAAGCTCGGCCTCGGGAACATGCACGCGCTCACCGCGGCGCTCGCGCATCCGGAACGGCACTTCCGATCGGTGCTGATCGCGGGCACCAACGGCAAGGGCTCGGTTGCCGCGATGGTGGAGCGGGGGCTGCGCGCGGCGGGATACTCCACCGGTCTCTACACTTCGCCGCACCTGATCAATCTCAGCGAACGGTTCGCCCTCGACGGCCGTGCCGTGGACGACGCCGTCCTCCTGAAGGAAGCGGAGCATCTCCGGGCGACGATCGAGCGGCTCCGCGCATCCGGACGGCTCGCCCACCCACCCACGTTCTTCGAAGCGACCACGGCTCTGGCGCTCTCCCTCTTCCGGCGTCGGGAGATCGACATCGCGGTCCTCGAGGTGGGCATGGGCGGCCGCTTCGACGCCACGAACGTGGTGCACCCGCAGGCCGTCGGCATCCCGTCCATCGATCTCGATCATCAACAGCACCTGGGTGCGACGCTTGCCGAGATCGCCTTCGAGAAGGCGGGCGTCATCAAGCCGCGCACCGTGGTCGTGAGCGCGGAGGAGAAGGCGGAGGCGCGCGACGTGCTGCTGCGGGCGGCGGCCGCGCGGGGCGCCCGGTTCATCGACGCCGGGGCGGAGGTGGACGCGCGCTGGCACATCGACGCCGGGGTCACCCGGATCGAGAAGCTGAGAACGCCCCGTGCGAGCTACGGTCCCCTGCGCTTCGCGCTGCGAGGACGGCACCAGCTCCGGAACGCGGCGGTGGCGGTGCGACTGCTGGAAGAGCTGTCGCCTGTCGGGGGACCATCGACCCGCGCCGCGATCGAGGAGGCCCTCGCGAGCGTGCGGTGGCGTGGACGCCTGGAATGGGTCGACTGCGCCGCCGGACGGCGCATCCTCGTCGACCCGGCCCACAACGTGGCCGCCGCCGAGGCCCTCGGCGCCTACGTGACCGAGATCTGCCCCACCGGCCTGCCTTTCGTGTTCGGCACGCTCTCCGACAAGGACGGGGCCGGCATGCTGGCCGCGCTCGGCAACGCCGTGAGCCGGATCATCTGCTCACCGATCGCCAACCCGCGAGGGAGGCCCGCGCGGGATCTCGCCGCTGCGGCTCGCTCCACCCGGCCCGACGTGCCGGTCGAGTTCGCCGCCTCGCCGGTCGCCGCGCTCGCTTCCGCCTGGCGGACCGGGCCCCTGGCGGTGGTCGCCGGCTCGATGTATCTCGTGGGCGAGGTCCTGCACGAGTTCGACCGGGGCCGCCTCGGCCCGCGAGCCGGTCCCGAGCAGGAGTAGAATCAGTTGCTGGATGCGCGCAGTGCCGGGAACCCGCGATCACCCCCCCTTTTCCGCCGGCCGCGCGCGACCGTCGTCCGGGGTACGATTCTCTCTGGCCGGCCTGCTGGCGATCGTGCTGCTCCCCGATGCAGCGGCGGCGCAGTTCTTTGCGAGTCTGCCTTTCGACCACAAGCAGTTCAATCTGCAGATGATCAGCGCCGACCACCTGCGCCTGACCGGAGAGGTGGAGCTCGAGGGCGACACTTTCGACTTCTACGCCGACCAGGTCGACATCTACCTGGACGACCCGGAAGAAGCGCCGGAGGACTCCGCGAGCGAAACGCCACCCGCCGACGGCGCCGTTCCGGACAACGAAGATCCGGACGGCGACAACGCGAGCGACGACGATGCTCCCGCGCTCCGGCTGGTCGCCTCCGGCAACGTCGTCTTCTCGGCGCCCGAGGTCCGTCTCTCCGCAGATCGGGTGGAGTACTGGACCGACGATCAGCGAGCCGTGTTCCACGAGGCGCACGGCTGGATCGACCTGGGCGAGGAGGTCGATCGGAGCATGTTCGGGACCCAGGAGCCGGACCTGCTCTTCCATGGTCAGATGATCGAGCGGATCGGTCCGCGGAGCTACCGGATCACCAAGGGCGCGTTCACGAGCTGTCTCCAGCCGACGCCGCGATGGCAGCTCGTCGCGACGTCGCTGACCCTCAACCTCGACAGCTACGCCTGGATCCTGCACCCGGTGCTCAAGGTGAAGGGCGTGCCGGTGTTCTACATGCCGGGCCTGCTCTACCCGATCCAGGAGGACGGCCGCGCCACCGGATTCCTCATGCCGACGTTCGGGGCCTCGACCTACCAGGGATCGAGCTTCAGCAACGCCTTCTTCTGGGCGATCGACCGGAGCCAGGACGCGACGTTCTATCACGACTGGTTCACGCAGCACGGCGGCGACGGGCGCGGCGCCGAGTACCGCTACACGAGGGGCGGTGGGTCGCAGGGCGACTTTCGAATGTATCGCCTCAACGAGCCGGAAGCCGATATCGCGTCCCGCGGCCGGACGCGCACACGTCCGGAGCGGCGGAGCTACGAGTTCAGGGGAAACGCGCGTCACGGGCTTCCGGGCGACTGGACCGCGCGGGCCCAGGTGGACTATTTCACCGACATCACCGTCCGCCAGACCTATCACACGAACGTCTTCGACGCCTCGAACTCACGGCGCACCGCGTCGGGCAACGTCAGCGGGCCGGTAGGGGAATACGAGCTGAGCGGCACCTACGACCTCAACGAGACCTTCTTCGGCGGCACCGACTCGGCGCTCAACGGCGCCGGTCCGCGCATCGGGTTCGGCCGCGGCAAGACCGAGCTCTTCGGAACCCCGATGTACGTTTCCTTCGACGCCGAGTACGCCCGTCTGCTCAGACAGTCTCGCCGGGTGCGGAACGAGGTGGCCCAGGAGGTCGATTCCGGACTCAGCCGCTTCGATCTGTACCCCGTGCTGCAGATTCCCTTCAACCGCTGGCCGTTCCTGAAGATCGACTCCACTGCGGCCTGGCGAGCCACCTACTGGGACGAGAGCCTCGTCGACATGCCCGAAACCGCCGCCTCGACAGGCGGCAGGGAACAGGTCGCGGTCGGCGTGGGCCGTCAGTTCTACGAGCTGTCGACGCGCGCGACCGGTCCCTCGTTCGTCAAGATATGGGACACGCCGGACAGCGGGTACTCCGAACGGATGAAGCACCTCATCGAGCCGTGGACGGGCATCTCGCGCGTCAGCGCCATCGACGACTTCGATCGCATCGTCCGCATCGAGGGCATCGATTCCATCGTCGGCAACGTCTGGCGGGTCGAGTACGGGCTCGACACCCGCCTCTACGCCAGGGTCTTCGAGGGCGGGCCGGAATCGGTCGCGAGGGAGATCCTCTCCGCGTCCGTGACCCAGAGCTACTACACCGACGAGAACGCCGCGCAATACGACCGCAGCTTCCGGACGAGCTTCAGCGGTACGCCGCCGAGCAACTTTTCGCCGATGTCGGTGATCGTGCGCGCCGAGCCCACGCGCGAGATCGGCGGCACGTTGCGCATGGAGTTCGACCCGGACTTCGCACGCCGCGCTTACGTGCCTCTGTTGCGCGCCGGAGCGATGCGGACCATTTCCGCGGAGGGAAGCTACGAGGTCGGCGGCTGGCTCTCGACGAACGGAGGTTGGAGCCAGCGCCGCTTCATCGAAGGCCTCCCCGGATTCGACAACCCTGCCCGACTGGACAACTACATCAACTCCTCGACGTCGTTCCGCACGTCGGACAACGGGTTCGGCGGCCTGTACAACTTCAATTACGACATCCGGCGCGGGCGGTTCCTGGCCCAGATGATCCGCCTCTACTACAACGCACAGTGCTGCGGCCTGCGCGTGGACTACCAGGTGTTCAACTTCGAGGGACTCGGAAGCCGGGCACTCGTCGAGCGGGACCGGCGCGTCACCGTGTCGTTCACGCTGGCCGGCCTGGGAACGTTCACCAACAACTTCGGCGGCACCGGAGGCCGCTACCGGTAGCGTACCGTCCGGCCCCGCCGGGCATCGCGAGGCGCCGATGACTCAGCGCGTGCTGGTGACCGGGGCGGCCGGCTTCGTCGGCAGCCATCTCGTCGCGTTGCTCGGCGCCGAACAGCCGGCGCCGCACGTGGTCGGTTGGCGGCGCCCGAACCCGGACGGCGACAAGGCGCGGCGCCCCGCTTCGGACAGTCCGGCGCGGCGCTCCCTCAGGGCGGTCGACGTCCTCGATGCCGACGCCGTGCACCGCGCCGTCGAAGAGCTGGAGCCCGACCAGGTCTACCACTGCGCCGGAGCCGCCGCCGTTGCCGGGTCCTGGAACGCCCGTGTCTCGACGCTGCGGACCAACGTCATCGGAACCGAGCATCTGCTCGCGGCGATCGAACGCGCCGCTCCGTCGGCCCGGGTCCTCATCCCCGGCTCGGCGCTCGTCTATCGCCCGGGGCGCGGCGCGCTCGCCGAGGACGCGGACATCGGTCCCGCGAGCCCCTACGGCCTGAGCAAGCTGGCGCAGGAGATGCTGGCCGCACGCTACGCCGCCGAAGGCCTCGGCGTCATTCGGACACGCTCCTTCACGCATATCGGCCCCGGCCAGAACCCGTCGTACGCCGCCTCGAGCTTCGCGCGACAGATCGCGCGCGTCGAAGCCGGCCTCGCAGAACCCGCCTTGCGGGTAGGGGACCTGGACCCTCGACGCGATCTGCTCGACGTTCGCGACACGGTCCGCGCCTACCGTGACCTCATGGAGCGCGGCACGCCGGGCGCCGTCTACAACGTCTGCTCGGGCACTGCTCACCCCATGCGCGAGGTTCTCGATAGGCTCGTCTCCCTGACGGCCATCCCGATCGAAGTGCGCGTCGACCCCGCACGGCTTCGCCCGAGCGACTACCCGGTACTCTGCGGCGACCGCACGCGAATCACGGCGGACGTCGGCTGGGCGCCGCGGATTCCCCTGTCCGAGACCCTCCGCGACCTCCTGGACCACTGGCGCGCCGCGGTCGGCTGACTCCGAGGGAAGGGTCGTCCCGCCGGCAGTTGACGGCCGCAGGCTCTTCGTGCGAGGATGCAGGCGAACAAACAACGAAAGTGACGCATGATGAACCAGCCGAGACTCTTCGAGCTCGCGGGGCGACCGACGACGCGGGCGGTGGCCCGCGCCGTCCGCGAGGCCGGGGTCGGCGGCCTCCCCGACGGCGTGCGCCGGGGGGACAACACCGTCTACCAGGAGATCGTCTGCCGCTCGGCCCTCAACCGGGTGGAGGGCATGCCGTTCCGCTGGACGCTCAACCCGTACCGCGGATGCACGCACGGCTGCCACTATTGTTTCGCCCGCCGCTACCAGTCGCAGTTGGAGCTCGACGCGGGCGACGACTTCTCCTCGGTGGTGCTCGTCAAGAGCAATTTTCCGGACGTGCTGGCGCGCGAGTTGTCCAGACGGCCGCTCGACGGCCAGATGGTCGCCCTCGGCACCGCCACCGATCCTTATCAGCCCATAGAAGGCCGGCACCGGCTCACGCGAAGAACCCTGTCGGTCCTGATCCCCCACGCGACGCCGGTCGGACTGATCACGAAGGGAACGCTGGTCGTGCGCGACACCGACCTGTTGGTGGAGCTGTCGCGCCGCACTCGCTGCACCGTGACGTTCAGCCTCCCGACGGTGGACGTCGACGCCTGGCGGTCTCTCGAGCCGGGCACGGCGCATCCGCTACAACGACTCCGCGCCCTGCGCCGGCTGCGCGACGCGGGAGTCGACGCCGGCGTGCTGATGGCGCCGATCGTCCCCGGCATCAGCTCGAAGCCGGCCGGAATCGAGCGGACGCTGAAGGCGATCGCAGACAGCGGCGCGAGCCATGTCGGTGCGCTCCTGCTGCATCTGGAGGGGGACACGCGCCGGCACTTTCTCCGGTTCCTCTCGCGCGAATACCCGCAACTCGTCGCGGGGTACGGCCGCCTCTACGCCGGCAAGCACGCGTCGGCGTCCTACGCGACGCGCTTCCGGACCGTCATGGGAGCCCTGATGGCGAAGTACGGGCTGGAGAGTAAAGACCGGCCGGGTCCCGAGCAGCGCACCTCCCGCCCATCGATCTCCGACCGGAGCCGGCCGCACCAGTACGGCCTCGGTTTCCCGGAATCCCTCAGACCGTTCCCAGCAGCGCGCGGATACGCTGCTCCGTCGGCGGGTGGGTGCTGAAGAGCGACATGATGCCGCGGCCCGACAGCGGCATCATGATGAACATGTGCGCCGTAGCCGGATTCGCGTCGAGCGGAATCCGCTGCTGGGCCGCGTCGATCTTCTTCAGCGCGCCGGCCAGACCGTAGGGATTGCCGGCGATGGCGACCGCGCCCCGGTCGGCCGCGAACTCCCGGGAACGGGAAATCGCCGCCTGGATCAGCATCGCGGCGAGCGGCGCGACGATGATCGTCGCCAGCAGGGCAAGCGGATTGGAGCCCTCCTCGTCATCTCGCCCGAACCCGCCGAAAATCGCGGCGAACTGGGCCATGCGAGCCACCATCATGATCGTGGCGGCCACGGTGGCGGCAATCGAGCTGATCAGTATGTCGCGGTGCTTCACGTGAGCGAGCTCGTGCGCGATCACCCCCTCGATCTCCGGCTCGTCGAGAAACCGGAGCAATCCCGTGGTCGCCGCCACCGCCGCGTGCCGCGGATTCCGCCCGGTGGCGAACGCGTTGGGAGAGTCGTCCGGGATGACGTAGACCTTCGGCATCGGCAGGTTGGCGCTCTGCGCCAGGCGCGCCGTGATCCGATACAGCGGGTGCTCCGGACCGACCGGCTCCGCGCGGTACATCCTGAGCACGATCCGGTCGGAGAACCAGTACGAGCCGAAGTTCATCGCCACGGCGATGACGAAAGCGAACATCAAGCCGCTCGAGCCGCCCAACCACTCGCCGAGCGCGAGCAGCAGGCCGCTGAGCAGACCGAGCAGCAGAACGGTCTTGACGGTGTTTCCCATCCGATCCTCCTGAATGCCATTCTAGCCGGAGTGTGCGATGAGTCCGGCCAGCAGCGCGGCGCGCCAGGTGAGGTCGGCGGTGACGACGTGCTCGTCGAGCGCGTGCGCCCCGTCGCCCACCGCACCCAGCCCATCGAGAGTAGGGACGCCGAGCGCGCCGGTGAAGTTCCCGTCGGAGCCGCCGCCGGTAACGCCTTCACCCAACTCCCGACCCATTTCGGCAGCAACCGTCCGGGCGACTTCATACAGGCCGGCCACCTGCTCCGTCCTCTCGAACGGCGGCCGCGAGAATCCTCCGCCCACCTCGAGGCTCGTCCCTTCCAGCACCGGCCGCAGCGCCTGCATGCTGCGCTCGAGTCGGCGCGCGTCCTCCATCGTCGCCGCGCGGGCGTCGATGACCGCCCGGGCGTGCTCGGCCACGACGTTGGGCCGGTCTCCCCCTTCGATGACACCGACGTTCAACGTCACTCCGCGCCCGTGATCGCGGAGCGCCCCGACCGCCCGGATCTGGGCGGCCAGCTCGTCTATGGCGCTCGCGCCCCGCGTCGGATCGATGCCGGCGTGCGCCGGGACGCCGCGTACCCGCAACTCGAACTCTCCGCACCCCTTGCGGCCGGTCTTCACCGCCCCGCCCGGCAGCGCAGGCTCCAGCACGAAGACGGCGCTGCTCCCGCGGGCCTCCTCTTCGACCAGGCCGCGGGAAGAACGGCTGCCGCGCTCCTCGTCCGCCGTCCACAGCATGACCACCCGGAGATCGTCCAGGCGGCCGGCCGCGGCCAGCGCCCGGACGGCCAGCATCCCGATGGCGATGCCCGCCTTCATGTCGAACACGCCGGGTCCGTACAGGCGGCCGTCGGACTCGCGCAGCGGCATGCGCTCGAGCTGCCCGACCGGCCACACCGTGTCGAAGTGCCCGAGCAGCATGACCTGCCGCGCCGCCGACGCGGAGCCGAAGGTCGCCCGCAGATGGGCGCCGCTGGTGGGCGATGGAATGCGCTCGACCGCACCCCCCATCTCGCCCAGGTGCTGCGCCAGCCGCTCTCCGCAGCGATCGACCGCGGCCGGCTCGGTGGTGGGCGACTCCAGTCGCACCAGCTCGGTCAGCACGCCGATCAGCCACTCGCGACGACTGTTGCAGAACTCACGCAGGGTCGGCATGCGTCATAATACGACCGTGAGGTACAGAAGCGCTCTGAGCGTCACGTTGGCGCTGGTGCTGGTCACCGCGGCGGCCGTTCCGCTGCAGGCGCAGCGCCGGCCCGTTCCACGGCCGTTTCCCACCCCGGAGACAGCGCCCGCGCGAGCTCCGTCCACCCCGGAGATCGACGTGGCGGGGCCGGCCGCGGCGCCCCGGGTCGCGGTTCCGACCGAGGCGACCCTCGGCGTGCCCATCTATCCGAACGCGCGGTACATCACGTCGTACGACGCCGGCCGCGGACAACGCTTCCACTTGTTCGGGACGGGCGCCCGGTTCGACGACATGGTGCGGTACTACTCGGCGCGGCTGCGCAACCGCGGGCGGCGGCTGTACGACGCCCCGCCGATCCACCAGTTCGAGACGGCGCGGTTCCGCGACCGAGAGATGGACTTCCGGCCGAGCGTCACGATCAAGGACTACACCTGGGGCGGAGCCACCGGCTACATCGACCCGACGGCCGGCGGGGAGCCGGCGATCTTCCCGACGATCATCCAGATCACGACCCTGCCGGAGGGCGCGGCGAACCGCTAGGAGGTCGCGGCGCCGGCTCTCACCGTCCGAGCCTGGTCGGAGTTCGGAGCCGCAGGAGACGATTGCCGACCGGGCTGGCGCGGCGACGTCCCGGCGCGGCCGTAGCGGCCGGTAAGAGCACGGCGGCCACCTACTTCGCGGGGACGTAGATCTCGCGCCGCTCGCGGAATTCGGCCGACTTCTCGTCGAGCCCGACCTCGACCGCCTGCTCTTCACCCACGCCCCGTTCGGCCGCGAAGTCCCGAATCTGCTGGGTAATCTCCATGCTGCAGAACTTCGGCCCGCACATCGAGCAGAAGTGGGCGACCTTGGCGCCGTCGGCGGGCAGCGTCTCGTCGTGGTAGGCCCGCGCGGTCACCGGGTCGAGCGCGAGGTTGAACTGGTCCTGCCAGCGGAACTCGAAGCGGGCCTTCGAGAGCGCGTCGTCCCAGGCCTGGGCGCGCGGATGCCCCTTGGCGAGGTCCGCGGCATGGGCGGCGATCTTGTAGGCGATGACCCCGGCCTTGACGTCGTCCCGGTTCGGGAGCCCGAGGTGTTCCTTGGGAGTGACGTAACAGAGCATCGCCGTGCCGTACCAGCCGATCATGGCGGCGCCGATGGCCGACGTCAGGTGGTCGTAGCCCGGAGCGATATCGGTCGTCAGCGGGCCCAGCGTATAGAAGGGCGCCTCTTCGCACCACTCGAGCTGCTTCTCCATGTTCTCGCGAATCAGGTGCATCGGGACGTGGCCCGGCCCCTCGTTCATCACCTGCACGTCGTGCTCCCAGGCGATGCGGGTCAGCTCGCCCTGGGTGCGCAACTCGGCGAACTGCGCCTCGTCGTTGGCGTCCGCGATGGAGCCGGGCCGCAGGCCGTCCCCCAGCGAGAACGAGACGTCGTAGGCCTGCATGATCTCGCAGATCTCGCGGAAATGCGTGTACGCGAAGTTCTCCTGGTGGTGCGCGAGACACCACTTGGCGTGGATCGACCCGCCGCGCGACACGATGCCGGTCAATCGTCCCGCCGTCAGCGGCACGTACCGCAGCAGCACGCCGGCGTGCACCGTGAAGTAGTCGACCCCCTGCTCCGCCTGCTCGATCAGGGTGTCGCGATAGATCTCCCAGGTCAGCTCCTCCGGCCGCCCGTCGACCTTCTCCAGGGCCTGGTAGATGGGCACGGTGCCGACCGGCACGGGCGCATTGCGGATGATCCACTCGCGCGTCTCGTGGATGTCGGCGCCGGTGGACAGATCCATGATGGTGTCGGCGCCCCACAACGTCGCCCAGCGCAGCTTCTCCACCTCCTCGTCAATCGACGAGCTGACGGCGGAGTTCCCGATGTTGGCGTTGATCTTCACCAGGAAGTTGCGGCCGATCGCCATCGGCTCGAGTTCCGGATGGTTGATGTTGGCCGGGATGATCGCTCTTCCGCGGGCTACCTCGGCGCGGACGAAATCCGGTTCGAAGCCCTCGCGCAAAGCGACGAACTCCATCTCCTGGGTCACCTCGCCCTTGCGGGCGTAGTGCATCTGCGTGACGGAGCCCGCGCCGCGCATGACCGGCCGATGCAGCGAGGCCGGTATCTGCTCGGAGCCGTGCGCGGCGCCCGCCGGCGCGACCTCGGCGACGTCCCCGCGGGCGGCCGTCCACTCGCGCCGCAGAGGCGGCAGGCCGGCCCGCGCGTCGGTCTGGTGGGGACCGCTCGTGTCGTAGACCTGCAGGGGCGGCTCCCCGTCCGACAACGCGATCCGGCGCATCGGCACACGGACGCGCCCGCCCTCGACGTGTACCTTGGTCGAGTTCGGAAAAGCCTCGGCGAAACGGGATTCAAGTGAAGGCATGGAAGCAGCAGGGCTCGCCATGAATCGCTCCTTGATCTGAGAGTGCGAACGAATATAGCACGCGGCCCGGTCGCGCCATCTGCGATGATCGCCGTCACGCGGCTACATCCTGCGCAGCACGACGGACTTCAGATACGAGGTTTCGGGCACGGTCGCCAGCACGGGATGGTCGCGGCTCTGCAGCCGCCTCTCCACGACGCGGACATCCGCCCGAGCGTCGGCCGCGGCTTCCGCGATCATGCGTGTGAAAGCCGGCTCGTCGACGTGGTAGGAGCAGCTCGACGTGATCAGCGCCCCGCCCGGCGACAGGATCCGGAGCGCGCGCAGGTTGATCTCCTTGTAGCCGGCCAGCGCCCGCGTCGTGGCCCCGCGGTTCTTTGCGAACGCCGGGGGATCCAGCACGATCGTATCGAACCGCTCGCCCGCCCTGTCGTGGTCGCGCAGCACGTCGAAGACGTTGCCCACTCGGGCCCGTACGTTGGCGACGCCGTTGATCTCGGCGTTCCGCTCGACGGAGGCCGCCGCGCTCTCGGACACGTCGACCGTCTCCACCTCATCGCAGGCCGGAGCCATCTGCAGCGCGAACCCGCCGGTGTAGCTGAAGCCGTCGAACGCCCTCCCGCGCGCATAGCGGGCCGCGGCAAGGCGATTTTCGCGTTGATCGAGAAACAGACCGGTCTTCTGGCCCTGCCAGGGATCGACGACGTATCGGACGGCTCCTTCCCGCACCTCGATCTCCTGCGGAACGCTGCCGTGGCGCAGCTCGACGCCGCGGTCCAGCCCTTCGAGCGCCCGTACCTGCGGATCGTTGCGGGCCAGGATGCCGGCCGGCTGCAGGAGTTCCACCAGCAGTTCGCCGATCAGCGGCAGCAGGCGGTCGGTGGCCTGGGACAGGGCCTGCACCACCAGCGCCTCGCCGTAGCGATCCACGACCAGTCCGGGTAGTCGATCACCCTCGCCGTGGACCAGCCGATACGCCGTGGAGTCGATGTCCAGCGATTCGCGGTACCGGATGGCGGCCTCGAGCCGGGCGCGCCAGAACGCGGCGCCGGGGCGCACGTCGCGCCGGGTCAGCATCCTGAGGGCGATCACCGAGCGACTGCTGTAGAGCGCGTAGCCGAGGGGCCGGCGGTCGCCGCCGCTCACTCGCACGACGTCACCCGGGGCGGCGGCCACCCGCCGCAGATCCGAGCGATAGATCCAGGGATGTCCGGTCCGCAGGCGGCGCTCCCCCCGCGCGGTTACCGCAACCGCCGGCTCCCGCTTCGGTTCCCGAACCGTCGAGCGACCACGGGGCGGACGTCCCGCGGCGTCGGGCGGAGGCTGCGACTCCGCGACCTTCCTCGCCGGCCCGGCGCGGCGGGACCGCGTGCGGGAGGCAACGCCCTCCACACTCGACGCCGGGCGGCGCGCCCGTCCGCCCGAGCCGGCCGTACCGGCTGCGTCACCGCTCGATCGTCGTTCGTCCAGAAATCGTTCTCCTCGGCCGCCCCGGAGCCGGCCCCCGGCGGGCGGGACCACCAGACTCGTATAGTACAATTGCGACATGCGGATCGCGCTGGGCGCCGACCACGCCGGCGTCGCCCTGAAGGCGTTCATTCGTCGTGCTTTCGACGAGGCGGCGCGGGAGAGTCCCACCGGGCCGCCCAACACGTATGTCGACTTCGGCACCCATTCGGAGGAACCCGCGGACTATCCCGACTTCGCGCGGCCTGTCGCCGAGGGAGTCGCGGCGGGCGCTTTCGACCGCGGCGTGCTGGTCTGCGGAACCGGCATAGGCATGTCGATCGCCGCCAACAAGGTGCCCGGCGTGCGGGCCGCCCTCGTGCACGATCCAGTCGGCGCCGGGCTCTGCCGCGAGCACAACGACGCCAACGTCGTCACCCTCGCCGGCCGGTCCGTGGCTCCGGAAACCGCCATGGCCATCATCGAGAAGTTCCTCGGCACGCCGTTCGGCGGCGGCCGGCACGGGCCGCGGGTGCGCAAGATCGCGGACTTGGAGCGTTGCCTGGAAGGGGTCACGTGACGCAGACCCTCGACGCCGACCGAGCCAACGAGATCGCCGGCCTCACCGATCGAATGCAGCCGCTCGCCACGAGCGACCCGGAGATTTCCAGGGCCGTCCGCCAGGAGATCGAGCGGCAGAACGACGGGCTCGAGCTGATCGCCTCCGAGAACTTCACGAGCGCCGCCGTGCTCGAGGCCATGGGCTCGCCGCTGACCAACAAGTACGCGGAGGGCTATCCGGGGCGGCGGTACTACGGAGGCTGCGAGTACGTCGACGTGGCCGAGTCGCTCGCCATCGACCGCGCGAAGACCCTGTTCGGAGCCGAGCACGCCAACGTGCAGCCGCACTCGGGCGCTCAGGCGAACATGGCGGCGTACTTCGCCCTGCTCAAGCCGGGCCAGACGGTGTTGGGCATGAATCTCGCCCACGGCGGGCATCTGACCCACGGGCATCCGCTGAACTTCTCCGGGCAGCTCTACGAGATCGTCCCCTACGGCGTGCGCCGCGACGACGAGCGAATCGACTACGACGCGCTCGAACGGCTCGCTCACCAGCACCGGCCCGAGTTGATCATGGTCGGCGCGAGCGCCTATTCCCGCGTGATCGACTTCGCGCGCATCGCCGGCGTGGCCGAGGCCGTCGGCGCCGCGGTGGTCACGGACATGGCGCATATCGCCGGTCTCGTCGCCACCGGGCAGCATCCGAGCCCGGTACCGCATTCCGACGTCGTGACCACTACGACCCACAAGACGCTGCGGGGGCCCCGCGGCGGCCTGATTCTCTGCCGGGAATCGCACCGCAAGGCCATCAACCGCTCGCTGTTCCCGGGCGTGCAGGGCGGACCGCTCATGCACGTCGTCGCCGCCAAGGCAGTCTGCTTCAGGGAAGCCGCAACCCCCGGCTTCGCCGACTACCAGCGGCAGGTGGTCCGCAACGCGCGCCGCCTGGCCGGCGCGCTGGCGGATCAGGGCTTTCGCATCGTGAGCGGGGGGACCGACAATCACCTGCTCCTGGTGGACGTCTTCTCCCGCGGCCTGACGGGCACGGTCTGCGAGACGGCCCTGGGACGGGCCGGCATCACGGTGAACAAGAACGCCATACCTTTCGACCAGCAGCCGCCGATGGTGGCCAGCGGCATTCGGCTCGGTACGCCGGCGCTGACCACCCGGGGCATGGCGGAAGCGGAGATGGACACCGTGGCGGAGTTGATCGGACGCGTGCTGAGCGCCCCCGACGACGACCGCGGCGCCGTCATGGTTCGAGGCGAGGTCGAAGCGCTGTGCCGGAAGTTCCCGCTGTACCCGACGCCTCCCCGCCACGACCAGATCTAGAACCGGGGTTGGCGACGCGCGTCGCGGAAGCGCTCGCCGACGACGGCGCGCTCGCGCACGCGATGCCGGCGTTCGAGCCGCGGCCGGGCCAGCGGCGGATGGCGGCCGCGGCGGCGCACGTGCTCGAGACCGGCGGCGTCCTGCTGGCCGAAGCCGGCACCGGGACGGGCAAGACCCTGGCCTACCTGGTACCCGCCATCCTCAGCGGGCAGCGGGTGCTCATCTCGACCGGCACGAAGAACCTGCAGGACCAGATCTTCTACAAGGACCTTCCCGACCTGCGGCACGCACTCGGCGTCGATTTCCGGGCCACCTACATGAAGGGCCGGGGGAACTACCTCTGCCTGCACCGGTTCGCGACACGGCGTGCGGAGGCGGCAGCCTCCCTGCTGCCGCTGGCCGAACGGAGCGTGCTGGACCAGCTCGCCGCGTGGGCCGAACAGACGGAGACCGGCGACCGGGCCGAGATCGAGGACCTGCCCGACAACCTGGCCGTCTGGAACGACGTCGCCGCCACCTCCGAGAACTGCATCGGCACCGAGTGCCCCGCCTACCAGGAGTGCTTCGTGACGACGATGCGGCAGCGAGCGGCGGAGTCGGACGTCGTCATCGTCAACCATCATCTGCTGTGCGCGGACGCCGCCGTGCGCCAGAGCGCGTACGGCGAGGTCATTCCCGCGTGCACGGTCGCGGTGATCGACGAAGCGCATCAACTCGAAGACGTGGCCACGCAGTACTTCGGGATCGCAGTCAGCAACCACCGGCTCGACGAGCTGTACCACGACGGCCGGCGACTCGTCGCCGGCGATGCGCCGCCGGCCGTCGAGCTCGAGGAAGCGTCGGTGCTCGAGTTGCTGGACCTGCTGGACCGTGTGCGCGGCGACGCCCATCTCTTCTTCGGCTCGCTTGCGCCGGCTGCCGGCGGGGAGCGCAGCCGCGTGACTGCCGACACGCTCGCCGCGGTCGCCGAGCCGGCCCGCCGCCTCGGACGGAGCCTGGGCGATCTCGCCGGCGCGCTTTCCAGGCTCGCCAAGCCGTCGGGGAGCACGGATCTGGCGGCGCTCGGCCGGCGGGCGGACGAGATCCGCACGGAGCTCGCGTTCCTCCTGGCCGCCGGCGACGCCGCCTACGTCTACTTCGTGGAACGGCGCGGCCGGGGAGTGTTTCTGCGGGCCGCACCGATCGACGTATCGAGCATCATCCGCGAGTTGCTGATCGAGCGGATGGAGAGCACGGTCCTGACCTCCGCCACCCTGACGGTCGACGCTTCCTTCGCGTACCTCCGGGGACGGCTGGGCATCGCCGACGCCACCGAGCTGCGGTTGCCGTCGGAGTTCGACTATCGCGAGCAGGCCATCCTCTACCTGCCGCGCGAGATGCCGCCGCCGCGCCATCCGGCGTTCACCGCCGCTGTCGCCCGGGAGGTCACCGCGCTGCTGCGGATCACCGCGGGCCGCGCGTTCGTCCTCTTCACGAGCTACGCGAATCTCCGCGACGTGCACGCCCGGCTCGATCCGACACTCCCCTATCCTCTGCTGGTGCAGGGAACCTCGCCGCGCAGCGTCCTTCTGCGGGAGTTCCGCGCCACGCGCAACGCGGTGCTCCTGGCGACCTCCAGCTTCTGGCAGGGAGTGGACGTCGCCGGCGACGCCCTGAGCTGCGTGGTGATCGACAAGCTCCCGTTCGCCTCCCCCGGCGATCCGCTGACCGCCGCCCGCATGGAGCAGATCGACGCGGACGGCGGCAATCCGTTCTCCGACTACCAGATGCCGCTCGCCATCCTGACCCTGCTGCAGGGGCTCGGCCGGCTGCTCCGCCACCGCACGGACCGCGGCGTGCTGGCGCTGCTGGACCCGCGCCTGCGAACGAAGGGGTACGGGCGCCGCTTCCTGGACTCCCTGCCGCCTGCGCCCGTAACGCACGATCTGGCGTCGGTGTCCTGCTTCTTCGACTAGCGCCCCGCAACGCCTCGCCGGCGCGGCGTTGCGGCCCATCCCCCCCGCTCCAGGAGCCTGCGCCGGAGACCGCACTCCGTTGCGTTCTGCGGCGCAGACTCCTAGACTGAGCAACATGAGGACGCGCGCCCTGCTGCGCCTGCGCCGGTGGCGCCGCAGCGTGCTCGTGGCGTGCCTCGCCGCCCTCGGCATCACCGGAGCGGCCGGCATGGCGAGCGGACAAACGGCAGGCACGGTGCGCGGCGCGGTGGTGGACGAGCGGAGCCGGGCCGCGGTCGCGGGGGCCCTGATCGTCCTGCTTCCGCTCGACGGTGACGGTCCTTCCCTCGAATTCGAAACCGGATCCGACGGCCGCTTCGCTCGATCGGACGTGGTCCCGGGGCTCTATGCGGTGACGGCGGCGCTCGGGGCCCTGCAGAGCGAGGTCTACCGCGTGCGGGTCCGTGATCGGCGGGCGGTGGAGATCCGGTTCGCCCTGGGACCCGACCGGGGCGCCACCCCCTGGATCATCGCGGGCGGAGCACGCGACCGGCTGGACGAGCTGTTCGCGGCGGGCGTCGGAGCCAACCGAGAAGGTGCGCACAACGAAGCCGTGACCTGGTTCACGCTTGCCGCGGGACTCGACCCGAACTGCATCGAGTGCCATTACAACGTCGGTGTCGCCTACTCGGCCCTCGAGCGCTGGCCGGCCGCCGAGCGCGCGTTCGAGGACGCTCTCGCCATCCGGCGGGATTACACCGCCGCCTACTATGGACTGGCCAACGTCTTCACGCGATCGGGACGCCCCGACGACGCCGCCCGAGCCCGCGACGAGGCGACGCGTCTGACCCTGGCCGCACTGGAAGCCGGACGCCGGCAGGCCGCCGCGGAAGTCGCACGCGGCATCGCGTTCCTCGAGGCCGGCAACGTCGAGGACGCCCGGCAGCGCTTCGAGGAGGCGGTCGGCGGAAGTCCGGGCTACGCGCCGGCGTACTACTGGCTGGGAGTCGCGCTGACGGAAATCGGCCGGTCCGGTGCGGCGCTGACCGCGTTGCGGCGGGCGGTCAGTCTGGATGGAAGCGGCGAGCACGCGGCCGACGCGAGGTCTCGCATCGCCGCGCTGGAGCGCTGAGCGCTGAGTACGCCGCCAAGCCCGGAGGCCGTGGTCGCGAACGTCCGACTCGTCCGCGAACGCCTCGAACACGCCGCCACGGCAGCCGGCCGGGACCCGGACGAGATCCGGCTGATCGCCGTCTCGAAGACCTTCCCGCTGGATGCTGTCGAAGCGGGCACGAGCGCCGGCCTGACCGACTTCGGGGAGAACCGCGTCCAGGAGGGACTGGACAAGATCGAGCGGGGGTCCGGGCTGCGGGTCAGGTGGCACCTGATCGGCCACCTGCAGTCCAACAAGGCCCGCAGCGCCGCGGTCGCCTTCGACTGGATTCACTCCGTCGACAGCGTACGGCTGTTGCGCCGTCTCGATCAGGCCGCGGCCGAGGCGGCGACCGCGCCCAAGCTGCTCATCCAGGCGGACCTCGCCGGCGAGGCGACCAAGCACGGGGCGTCGGCAGAAGAAATCCGCCCGCTGCTGGAGGCGGCCCGAACATGCCGGGCCGCCCGCGTGCGCGGGCTGATGCTGATGCCGCCGTGGTCGGACGACCCGGAGGCGGTCAGGCCCTGGTTCCGCCGGCTCCGGCAGCTTCGCGACACCCTGCTGGACGAGGGCTTCGACCCTGCTACTCTCGGCGAGCTGTCCATGGGCATGACCCGCGACTTCGAGATCGCGATCGGGGAAGGGGCGACGATGGTGCGCGTCGGCACTGCAATCTTCGGCCGCCGTACGCCTCCGGCCGCCGGCTGACGAACCGCGGGAGTTTCGCGCCGGCGAGACTCCCAACGCGACCGTCAGGATCGCGCGCGACCGTCAGGTCGCGCGGTCGGGCGGCCGCGCCGGCCCCAACAACAGTGAATTATTAAAAAAGAACCGGCCACCATCGAAGAGCCAAAAGCGGG